>DASUBD010000340.1:0-2181 GCA_035763445.1 Candidatus Angelobacter sp. | reverse complement strand
CCTGGCCCAGATTGGAAAATCTCTGGGACAGACTCACGATGGTCTGGTGGTGGCTGCCTTCGTGATGATTACCTGCGGTTTTCTGGTGAAGGCTGCCGTTGTGCCTTTTCATTTCTGGCTGGCGGATGCGCACGCTGTCGCTCCGACTCCTGTTTGTGTGCTGTTCTCCGGCATTATGGTGGAACTGGGCCTCTACGCCGTTGCCCGCGTCTACTGGACGGTTTTTCATGGGGCACTGGCCCCTTTTGAATCGGAAACGCGTGCCATCTTTGTGACGCTTGGAGTGCTTACTGCAATTGTGGGCGCGTTGATGTCCTTTGCCCAACGTCACATCAAGCGACTGCTGGCGTATTCCACCATCAGCCATACTGGCCTGATGCTGATCGCATTTGCCATGCTGGCCCACGGCGCATTGGCGGGTCTGGCCCTCTATGTTCTGGGACACGGCCTGCTCAAAGGCGCTCTCTTTCTTTCCGCCGGCATGCTGCTGCACCATTTGGGAAGTATTGATGAATTGACGCTGCGCGGAAAAGGCCGGGAAGCCATACACGCTTCCGCTCTCATGCTGTTTCTCGCGCTCGGCTTATCCGGTGTTCCTCCCTTCGGCACCTTCATGGGAGAAGCGCTCATCGATTCAGCCGCGGAAAAGCTGCACTACTCCTGGATCTCCTATATTTTTATGTCCGCGGGAATCATTACCGCGGCAGCTGTTTTGCGGGTTGTTGGACGCATCTACTTCGGGTGGGGCGAAGACCTGGACCGGTCACAACAGGAAGAAGGAGAAACGGACGAAGGCCGCGAAACCACCGGCGGCAAGGATATCCCCGCCACTATGTTTGCTCCAACGCTGGTGCTGCTCTTGCTTGGGCTGGGAATTTCTTTCATCCCGGGGCTGCGAGCAAAAACACAGGTAGCCGCCATGAGATTCATGGATCAAAACGCCTATCAGCAGCAGGTGCTGGAGCAGGCCGCACCTCCTGCGTATGCGCCGCCGGCGGACGAATCCCTGCTGCCCGGAATAATTCGAGGCCTCGCTAGCACTTTTCTCGCAATGCTGGTTGCAGGCCTTGTGCTTCTGCCGCATCCTCTTCGACGCGGAATTGAAGGTTTCAGCGGCGGCGTCAGCCTCGTTCTGCGCCCTTTACGTATTCTCCACAGCGGACACATGGGGGATTACGTCGCCTGGCTCACGGCAGGTGTGGCCGCTATTGGCGGCCTGTTTGCCTATTTCATTCATTGACGGAGCGGATTCACGCAGCCTTGCTTGTAGTCTCTTCAGACCGCTCGAGCTCCACCGCCTGCCAGAAATAATCCATGGAAAGTTTCAGGCCTTGTTCCAGGCTGATCTTTGGCTCCCAGCCCAGCAGCGCGCGTGCCTTGCTGATATCAGGACGGCGCTGTTTAGGGTCGTCTTGCGGCAGTGGTTCGTAGGCAATCTTGCTCTGTGATCTCGTCACGCGCAGCACTACTTTCGCACACTCCAGAATGGTGAACTCGGTGGGATTTCCGATATTCACCGGGCCAGGGGTATTGGCTTTGGCCAGACGCAGAATGCCGTCGACTTCATCACTCACGTAGCAGAAACTGCGCGTCTGGCTGCCGTCGCCGTAAACCGTGAGTGGCTCTCCGCGTAGCGCCTGTTTCATAAAATTCGAGATTACGCGCCCGTCGTTGAGCTGCAGCCGCGGACCATAGGTATTGAAAATGCGCAGAATCCGCGTATCAACGTGATGGTAGCGCCGATACGCCGCAGTCACCGCTTCTGCAAAGCGCTTGGACTCATCGTAAACAGAGCGCGGGCCGATGGGGTTGACGTGTCCCCAGTAGCTCTCTTTCTGCGGATGTTCCAGAGGATCGCCATAGCACTCAGAGGTGGAAGCCAGCATGTATTTTGCGCCATATTTTTTCGCCAGCTCCAGCGAATGAAACGATCCCAGCGAACCGACTTTCAACGTTTCAATGCCGTGCTCCATGTAGTCGTCCGGGCTTGCGGGAGACGCGAAATGGAAGATGTAGTCAACCTGACCGGCATCGTACGGGTCGTTCACATCAAGTTGAAGAAATTCAAAAGCCGGCTCATTCCTGAGGTGCGCGATATTTCGCAGACTTCCAGTCAGCAGATTGTCCACGCAAATCACCTGATGGCCTTCTGCCAGAAGCGCGTCGCACAGATGAGAGCCA
>DASUBD010000339.1:0-4743 GCA_035763445.1 Candidatus Angelobacter sp. | reverse complement strand
ATTGCCCGAACCGGCTTGAACCGCAAAACCGGCCTGGCGACGCTAACTCTCACGTTGGCCACTGAAGCACCCGATATTGATGTGCTGGCCTACTTCGGCGGCTCGGTGTTCGGATTCCAGCATCACCGAGGGTTTACGCACGCCTTTCCCGCTCTTCCGCTGCTGGCTGGCGTTGTTGTCGCCCTGGTGTATGGGATCTACCGCTGGCGATCCCGCTCAGGCTGGCTGCCTAAAGTTCCCGTTCGCTGGCCCCTCTTATTTGCGTACGCGTGCATGGGAATTGGTGTCCACATTCTTCAGGACTTCACCAATAACTATGGCGTGCGTCCGCTTACGCCACTTTTTCCCAAATGGTATTCCTGGGACGTTGTTTTCATTATTGATCCACTGATGCTTATGGCGCTATTTCTGGCGCTGGTGTTGCCGTGGCTGTTTGGCTTGATCTCAGAAGAAGTGGGCGCGCGCAAGTCGACTTTCCGCGGGGCCGGAGGCGCGCGCTTCGCGCTGGGATTCATTGTGCTTCTGATTGCAGTTCGGGCTTACGAGCATGGCAGGGCCATAACTGCTTTGAAGTCTCTGACCTATAAAGACGAGGACGCGGTGAGGGTGTCAGCCTTTCCTAATCCGTTGAACCTGTTCTCCTGGAACGGCATGGTGGAAACCCGAGATTTTCTTGAGTTGGTCCCAGTCGATTCGGGCGCAGGAGCGGTGGACCCACATAATATTGCCGTGGTACGTTACAAGCCTCAGGAAACGCCTGTGACGCTTGCCGCCAAGCAGTCGCAACTTGGCCGCGTTTTCCTTGATTGGGCGCAGTATCCGCTGGTGGAACAACAGAGCCTGCCCGGAAACCGTTATCTGGTGACTTTCATAGACTTGCGTTTCTCCACGGCCCGAGCGCTCAGACTCCGGGTGGCCAGTCCTCTTGCCGGTTATGTGATCCTCGATTCGCAACTCCGCGTGGAACAGCAAGTGATGGGCGGGCCGCCGCCGGATTGAACATCAAAGAGGCGAACTCTCAAGTCTTGACGGCCCCCGGTGTTCGCGGTGACAATAAAGGGCCGAGGTGCTTATGCTCCCTTACCTGTACGTAGTTCTCGCTATTGCTGCCCGTGTTCTGGCTGGAACTGGAACCCTTTCACTCTATGGGTTTACTCCACTCGGCGCCTCGCTTCTGTTCTTTGGTTCGCGCATGCCACGCAAGCAGTTCTGGATTCCTGTGGCATTGTTGATCGGAACAGATGTTTACCTCAATTTTTTCCGCTATCACATGGCTCTTACGTGGGATCAGGCTGTGGTTTGGGCGTGGTACGCGGGCGCATGCTGCATCGGCATGTTGCTCCGCGGCCGGGTAAAGGCACTGTTCGTGGGCGGAGCAGCCGTTGGCAGCTCAGTCTCGTTCTTCCTGATCAGCAATTTCGCAGTGTGGCTTGCCGGCAACATCGCGTATCCCAAGACCCTCGCCGGGCTGGGAGCATGCTTTACAGCGGCGATTCCGTTCTTCAGAAACGATCTGATTTCGTCACTGATGTTCTCTGCCGTCTTCTTTGCCATACCCGTACTGGCCGGCTATGCCGGTCAGGCTACAGAGCAGAAGAGCGCAGCGGCATAACTTTACGGGATCTTCTACAGCCGCCAGCGTCTGGTCTTTACGGGCCGGTAGCACGCTGCTATTTGTTAGAGATCCTAATTTTTCCAGCTCTTTCCTGCCGCAAATGCAACCTTTTACACCAATCTTACACATACAACTGACTTGATTTCATAGACTTACCCGAAGGTAAGGTAAATCACTCAAGTCTCTTCCCAAATCCTGCTGCCGAGAGCCCTAAGATATCCCCAATCAGTATTTTTGCAGGACGACGGATATGACAACCAATTTTGATTTCCAATCGCACCCTTTTGTCGCGATTTGGGAGACGAACGCCAGAATCGGACCCCCGATCAGCGACTCTGCTTTTCCCCCCACTAGCGACCATTTGGAGTTGGACGACAAAGAGGCGGAGCAGCTCATCCGCGACATTGCCGCTCTGAATCCTCCAGTGTTCGTTTTTGCCGGTTCTGATCCCTTACAACGCGACCGCATTTACAGCCTGGTGCATTACGCAGCCGATTGCGGACTGCACCCTCAAATGATCCTGGAGCCGAGCGCCAATGTAACGCGTCCGGCCTTGACGGAGCTGAAGAAGGCAAACCTTTCCCGCCTGGTACTTACACTGGACGCAGGAACAGCACAGACGCATGACCATATTTCCGGTATGGCCGGCTCTTTTGCTCGCACTCTCCAGGCCATGAGATGGGCCAATGATTGCCGTTTGCCGCTTCAGATTCAAACCAACGTACGGCGGCGCAACCTGCATGATCTGGAGCAGATTGCGTCTGTGCTCAAGTCCTTCAGAATTGTGGGCTGGAGCATCTCCTTCCCTGTACCCCAACCCAATGAGTCACTTCACGATTTGCCTTCAGCAGGAGAGTTCGAAGAGGCATTCGCCGTGGTTCACAGGCTGGCTCAGGGACTCCCCTTCAAGGTGAAGACTGTGGAAGCTCCACATTATCGCCGGTTTGTTGTGCAGCAACGCAGTCGGGCGCGTTTAGACGCGACAGGCCTGCTGATATTTCCTTCTGCTGACAATGGCATCCCGGGAGTGTTGCCTGTCAACGAGGGCCGGGCGCAACTGTTTATCTCAAGCACGGGTGAAATTTACCCGAGCAAAGCACTGCGCGTTTCTGCAGGAAACGTGCGTCATCACAACCTGGCAGATGTTTACCGCAATTCTCTGTTGTTTGATTCGCTGCGTGATCCGGCGAACCTGAAAGGGAAATGCCGTGACTGTGAATTCAAAGAATTGTGTGGCGGTTCACGCGGGCGTGCCTGGAGCGTGAATGGCGACATGTTCGGCGAAGAACCGTGCTGTAGCTATTTGCCGATGGCAGCGCGAAAAGTAGGCTGACGCCGATCAGCTTGCGAACAAACAAGGTGGCTGCTGTCTTGCTCAAGTCTGCTGAGATGGAAAGCAGAGACAGCAGCGCCCTCAAAAAGCCGTGTGACGGCGACTTTCGCGCCTACAGCCGCCAGTGTTTCAGAGCCAAACATCCTCAGTTGATGAGGCTACTCCTTTTTATCGTCCCGGGGCTCTTTATGCCTCAATTCAGCCGCCATTTCTGTCGCAGGCGCGCGCAACAACCGGTAAATGATATAACCCCCCACAATCAGAACCAGCAGGCCCATCAGGAGTAGCAACGGGTGGCCTGTAAACAACACTTTGGTTTCACTCACTATCTGTGGCCCGAAGATGAGGGTTAACGCTGAGAGCGCCCCGTAGCGAATGAGTCTCCCACAGGTGATTGCCAGCATAAAGTTGAGTACCTTCATCTCAAAAACACCGGCGGAGAAGACAAAAAGCTTGAAAGGAGTAGGAGGCGGCAAGATGGCGGGGACCATGAGAGCGAGAAATTCCTGTTTTTCAAAGCGGTCACGAATTTTCCTGAGCCGCTGTTCATTGATCCGCTTGAGCAGAAACAGCTCTCCTCCGGCCCTGCCGAGAAGGTAAGGAACCAAAGAGCCAACGGCTGAGCCCACAGCCCCTGCAACGCAATAAAGCCACACTTTATGCGGTGCGGAATAGGCGTACCCTGCCACCAGGGCATCCACCGGGATGGGAATGGCCACACTGTCAATGGCTGCGGCAAGCAGTACTCCCCAAGCGCCCAGCGTCTTGAGCACGGCGATCAGAGCCTGAATTTTGAGCAGAAGCTTATGAAAGGACAAGTTGCAATTGTACGGGACAGCATAATGCCCTGAAAATCTGGAAAAGGCATTTAGAATGCCTGAGTTGTTTTGCATCAAAGAAATCGGCCAGGCACACACCCGATAGTTGCGAGAGTTTGGCGCAAGATCCCGTGGTTCTGAACTGCGATTCAGCGGCTGCGCTTGACCGCGCGGCTGGGTTGCTGATAGAGGTGGAAGCGCGGCTGGGTCAGTGCCCTTTACATTACATTTTTCCAGCAATTACACTAGCGA
Source organism: Candidatus Angelobacter sp. (assembly GCA_035763445.1). Classification (GTDB taxonomy): domain Bacteria; phylum Acidobacteriota; class Terriglobia; order Terriglobales; family Acidobacteriaceae; genus Angelobacter. The sequence continues at coordinate 725 of DASUBD010000339.1, read as the reverse complement.
GTTTGCCGTTATCAGGAGACTGGAGTGCCCTCGGCTGAGGAGAAGGTCAATCAGATTGTGATAGAACAACTGGGAGTGGAACCTTCTGAGGTAACGCCAGAGGCTTCCTTTGTAGACGATTTAGGCGCGGACTCCCTCGACAGAGTGGAACTGGTAATGGCATTTGAAGAAAGCTTCGGCCTGGAGATACCAGACGAAGACGCCGAGAAAATCGTGACCGTACAGGATGCCGTTGAGTACATTCAGCAGCACGCGAAGTCTATCAAGCAGTGATCCCGCCCTGAGCGAAATTCAGGAGACAGTAAGAGAAGGAGACACAAATCCTATGGCAGCAGTGGAAGATAAAGTCAAACAAATCATTGTTGAACAGCTTGGAGTGGACGAGGGCGAAGTCACCCCGAATGCCTCCTTCGTCGATGATCTTGGCGCGGACTCTCTCGATACAGTCGAGTTGGTCATGGCTTTTGAAGAAGCCTTTGACATTGAAATCCCCGATGAGGACGCGGAAAAGATCCGTACCGTAAAAGACGCTACCGATTACATTGAGAAGCACGCGAAAGGCGGCAAGTAATTTGGCCAGACGCGTTGTTGTTACTGGTCTGGGCTTGATCTGCGGCGTGGGCAATACCAGTTCCGAGGTCTGGAAGAGTATTGTTGAAGGCAAGAGCGGAGTGGGAAAAATCACTCACTTTGATGCCTCCAGCCATGCCTGCCAGATCGCCGCT
>DASUBD010000338.1:0-6023 GCA_035763445.1 Candidatus Angelobacter sp. | reverse complement strand
AATGCGGCATTCAGGCCCATGCGCGTCCATGTTTGCGAGACGCAAAGCATCAGGCTTACCAGGACCAGGGAGACGCCAATGCAATTCAGGACATCCACACGCAGCAGGTCGGTCCAGGGAGCCCATGGAAAAGCGATGAGGTATTCCTGCAGCCGAAACAACATGCCCAGCCCCCAGATCTCAAAGCCACGTTTCATCAGCCGTCCCGCAGCGCTGCTCGGAGCGGCTCCTGCGCTGACTTTCCCAGCCATTAACACAGCAGAGATGCCGGTCAAAAACAGGAAAAGCGGAGCTGGCATGGAGCCCACGAGCTGAGACCACATGAAGAACTTGCCTGAGCGGGCGGCGGGAGCAAGCCAGGAATCGTAGCAGTGCGTCTGAAACATGAGGACACAGGCAAGCCCTCGCATCCAGTCATAGGTTTCCAGACGTTGCGGCTTTGCTGCCGTGATTGTAGCGGCGTCGAGCGCGCCTGCTGCCAAGATCCACCTCAAAGAAGTTGCAAGCATGATACGACACCAGCGGCGTGGCCAGCCTGCCGTTATATTCTGATTTGGATATGCCGGAGAGCTCATCCATCAGAAAAGTAGTTATCAATGATCGCGCCGCTGCACGGCTGCGCCATGGGCACCTGTGGGTTTATGCGTCTGACGTGCTGAATGACGGCGGCGCCGCAACGGGAGCTCTGGTGCATGTGGTTAACGCCAAAGGCAAGCTGCTGGGCTCGGCGGTGCACAGTTCAGCTTCACAGATCAAACTTCGGCTGCTCTCCCGCGAAGCACTGAATACGGAAGATGAACTTCTGGAACTTGTCAGAGAGCGCCTGCGCGAGGCGGTGAACTATCGCAAACAGATCGTTCGCGATGCAGATTCGTGCCGGCTGGTGTTCAGTGAAGGCGACCGCCTGCCAGGATTAATCGTCGATCGATACAACGATGTTTTGACCTTTCAGGTGCTTACCCAGGCATGGGACCGCTCACAGCGGCGCGATGCCATCATTGCGGAACTCAAGGAGCTCACCAGGGTTGAGCACATCATGGAACGCGTGGATGAGCGTATCCGCGAGCTTGAGCAGCTTCCACAAATTGAGTCCCGCATTCTGGCCGGAAGCAAAGCCTCTACCATCTTCACCCTGAACGGCATCAGCTTTCTTTATGACGGACAGAGCGGACAGAAAACAGGAGCATTTCTGGACCAGCGCGAAAACTATGCCGCAACCGCCCAGTTTGCACGAGGCGAAGCTCTGGATGTGTGCAGCTACCAGGGCGGCTTCGCCCTGCATCTCGCACGGATCTGCAAACATGTAACTGCGCTTGATATCTCCCGTGAGGCGCTGGAAGTGGCTGAGCAGAATGAGAAGCTGAATTCAGGTCAGCTCAGGAGTGAGATTGAGTGGATTGAAGCCAACGCCTTTGATCTGCTCCGGGACTATGCCGATGCAGGCAGACAATACGACGTGATTGTGCTCGATCCTCCGGCGTTTGCAAAGTCAAAGAAGAACCTGGCAGCGGCGATGCGCGGTTACAAGGAGTTGAACCTGAGGGCGATGAAGATGGTTCGCCCGGGCGGCTTTCTTGTGACATGCTCCTGCTCGTTTGCCGTGAGTGAAGAGGAGTTCCTTTCCATGTTGACCGAAGCTGCGCAGGATGCGCATCGATCGGTCAAGATCGTGGAAAAGCGCACCCAAGCCAAAGATCACCCGATATTGCTCGGGGTTCCGGAAACGTACTATCTGAAGTGCATTATATTGTCGCTGCCTTGAAACGGCTATTACTGCTGAGCTGGCGCGCCCGCCGCGGGCAGGTCTGAATTGAAAATGTCGGCGACAACCTTCCAACTCTTGTCCTGCTGACGCTTCCAGACGGTCACGTACTTTCCTTTATCGGAAACCTGTTTCCCGCCCGGATCTCGAAAGCTCATTTCGTAGGTTCCCTGTGTGTAGCCAAGATCGCTGGAACGCGAAGCGTCGGCTATGGTGGGAGTCCACGAAATATGCAGGTCAGGCAAAGCGAAGAATCCGGTGAATGACTTCCGAATCGCCTCGGCGCCGGTCGCGATAGGCGCGTTAGGGGACAGCACAGAACCATTCGGCGCGACAAAAGCCACCGATTTATCCAGATCTTTGGCTGAAAACACTTTCATCCATTCCTGGTCGGCAGAGCGGAGCTCTGCTTCCGCGGTTGATGTTTTCATAGCGCCCAAACCCATGCTGCCGACTGCAAGCACGCAGAGAATGCAAAAAAATGCTAGAACCCAATGCTTCATAGCAAGCCTCCAGATTGTGCCAGTCTACGTATTTGCGTGCAGATGGAACAAGAGGGAAAAGGGCAGTCCGGTCATGAACTAGCCGACTCCCCGTCCAGCATGCCTGTCCCGTTTCCAAGTCGGCCCAAACCAAGCACTAATGCACACCTCCATACGTAAACAATTTAAAACAAAAGAGATATTATTTCAATTCAAACTTGACAACATAACACTCATATTTTATGCTTCTTGTACGCTAATCATTGCATCCAAAAGCAGTGAAGCAATTTTGATCCGTTATCTGGAGGAAGACGAAATGACAATGATTACCCGCATCGACCCTTTCCGTGAGCTGGCCACACTGCAGGACCGGTTCAACAGTCTGTTTGAAAATTTTGCCGATGTGAATGGCAAAGAACAGCTGGCACGGGGCACCTTTGCACCAGCCGTGGACGTTTACGAAGACGAGCACAATCTGGTGCTGAAGCTGGAAGTTCCGGGCGTGAACGAAGAGGATTTGAACGTGAGCCTGGAGAACAACACGCTGACGGTCAGCGGCGAGCGTAAGTTTGAAAAAGAGGAGAAGGAAGAAAACTTCCATCGCATTGAGCGCCGCTACGGATCTTTCACCCGTACCTTCCGCCTTCCCAACACTGTTGACGCGGAAAAAGTGGAAGCCGGCTATGACAAGGGGATCCTGAAGATCACGCTGGGCAAGCGCGCTGAAGCCAAGGCCAAGCAGATCAAGGTTGGCGCCGGGCAGAAGACCCTGCAGGGATAAATTTCCCGGATCAGAGGCATTTAGACCTCCGGGATAATCATCGAATCAAAGGGAGGCGGGCTCGCCTCCCTTTTTTTGAGTCCGACAAAAAACATTCTTCAAATGCTTGGCATTCATAAGAAATAGAGGAAAAGGAATATGGCTATCCGTTGGGACAAATTCACCATCAAGTCGCAGGAAGCGATCCAGCAGGCGAGCGAAATCGCCTCACAGCACGGCAATCCGGAGATGCTGCCCGTACATATGCTGGCGGCGCTGGTCCGTGACCGGGAAGGCATTATTGCGCCGGTCCTGACAAAGCTCGGGGCGGATCCGTCCCGCGTTGAAGGCGAGGTGATGCAGGCCCTTGAACGGCTGCCCAAGGTATCCGGCGGCGGTAGCATGCAGGCCAGCCTGTCTGCCGCCATGCAGAAGGTGTTGGACCAATCTTTCAAAGAGGCCGATAAGTTCAGAGATGAGTTTGTCTCGACGGAGCATTTGCTGCTGGCGATTGCGCAAGATAAAGACCGCAACAATGAAGCCGGCAAGATTTTGTCGGCAGCCGGTGTGACGTATGACGGAATCCTTAAGGCTTTGACCGCCGTACGCGGCTCGCAGCGTGTAACCGACCAGAACCCTGAAGGCAAATACCAGGCGCTGCAGCGCTATGCCAAAGATCTGACTGAATTGGCGCGCCGGGGCAAGCTCGATCCAGTGATCGGGCGTGATGAAGAGATCCGTCGTGTGGTCCAGGTGCTCTCTCGCCGAACCAAGAATAATCCGGTGTTGATCGGCGAGCCCGGCGTGGGCAAGACCGCAATTGTGGAAGGTCTGGCGCAGCGAATCATCTCTGGTGATGTGCCGGAGATCCTGAAGAACAAGCGGGTGGTGGCGCTGGATCTGGGCTCTATGCTGGCAGGCGCCAAATATCGCGGTGAATTTGAAGACCGCCTCAAGGCCGTGCTCAAGGAAATTGAGGACTCGCAGGGCCAGATCATTCTCTTTATTGACGAGCTGCACACTCTGGTCGGCGCAGGAGCCGCGGAAGGCGCGATTGATGCCAGTAACATGCTGAAGCCTGCGCTGGCGCGCGGAGAGCTGAGGGCCATCGGCGCGACCACGCTGAACGAATACCGGAAGTACATTGAGAAAGACGCGGCGCTGGAGCGTCGTTTCCAGATTGTTTTTGTGGGCGAGCCCAACGTGGAAGACACCATTTCGATCCTGCGCGGCCTGAAGGAGCGGTATGAAGTCCACCACGGCGTCCGCATCAAAGATTCGGCGATTGTGGCAGCGGCAACGCTTTCACATCGCTATATTTCTGATCGTTTCCTGCCCGACAAGGCCATCGACCTGATCGATGAAGCAGCGGCTTCTTTGCGCATCCAGATTGACTCGATGCCAACGGAAATCGACCAGCTGGAACGCAGGGCAACGCAATTGGAAATCGAGAAGCAAGCGCTGAAGAAGGAAGACGACGCCAACTCACGCGAACGGCTCAACGCCGTGGAGCGCGAACTTTCCCAGATTCGCGAGCAGTCAAGCGCCCTGAAACTGCGCTGGAAGGAAGAGAAGGAGTCCATCACGCGGATTCGTCAGCTCAAAGAACGGATTGAGCAGCTCAAGATTGAAGAGCAGCGGGCGGAACGTCGCGGTGAATTGGAGCGCGTGGCAGCCATCCGATACGGAGAACTGCGCCAGGCCGAAGCAGAGCTGGCAAAGCTAAGCGCCGACGCTGAAAGAGGCGGCAAGAACCGCATGCTGAAGGAAGAAGTGGACGAAGAAGACGTTGCGCGGATTGTCTCCAAGTGGACGGGGATCCCGGTCTCCAAGATGCTGGAAGGCGAGGTCAAGAAACTGGTCAGCATGGAAGAGCGGCTGCGAAATCGCGTGGTTGGCCAGGACCCGGCTCTCGCTCGTGTCGCCAATGCAATCCGGCGCTCACGCGCAGGTCTGAGCGATCCCAACAAGCCGATTGGATCGTTCATCTTTCTAGGCCCAACGGGTGTGGGCAAGACGGAGTTAGCACGCGCCCTTGCCGAGTTCCTGTTCGATGATGAGCACGCCATGGTGCGCATCGACATGTCTGAATACATGGAGAAGCACGCTGTGGCCCGGCTGATTGGCGCGCCTCCGGGATATGTGGGATACGATGAGGGCGGCCAGTTGACGGAAGCCGTCCGTCGCCGGCCGTATTGCGTGATTCTGTTCGATGAGATTGAAAAAGCGCATCCGGATGTGTTCAACGTCCTTCTGCAGATTCTTGATGACGGCCGGTTGACCGATTCAAAAGGGCGCACGGTGGACTTCAAGAACGCCGTGATCATCATGACGTCGAACATCGGGGCCAGCTATCTGCAGGCAGAAGGCGTGGCATCGCCGGAAGCTTTTGCCGAAGCCACCGGGCATGTGATGGAAGCGCTAAGGCAGCACTTCCGTCCGGAGTTCCTGAACCGTGTGGATGATGTGATTGTGTTCAGTCCTCTCGGAGAAGAACAGCTCACGCGCATCATTGAGCTGCGGCTGGACGATTTGCGGAGACTCTTGGCGGATCGCAAGATCACCATTGAACTTACTCAGCAGGCAAAAGAGTTGTTGTTCATTGAAGGCTACGACCGGGCCTATGGTGCGCGTCCATTGAAGCGCGCCATCCAGCGCCTGATCCAGGACCCGCTTGCGCTGAAGATTCTGGAAGGCGAGGTCAAGCACGGTGATCATGTGGTGGTGGATGCTGATGTGCCTGCGCATCAGATGAAGTTCACGGTGAGTGAGCACATGGTTGATGCGCCGGTAAATGCCCGCCGGTAACTCTCTCAGCCGCGAATCAACGCGAATCAATGCAAATTTTTTTTGATTCGCGTGCATTCGCGGCTTTCTCTTTCTGCCAACCCCAGCGTTTGCGCTTACGTCTCATCTTTCAAGGGAGAACGATATGGCAGCAAAGAAGAGTTCCAGCAGAAAGAAGAGTTCAAGCTCGAAGAAAAAGTCCAGCGGCCGCAAGTACAGCAAGAAGGCCAGC
>DASUBD010000337.1:0-8130 GCA_035763445.1 Candidatus Angelobacter sp. | reverse complement strand
GGTGAACCATAACAGGCGCGTGGCGGTGGTCTGGCACCGTAATCAGGGCCCCGCGTTTTTAAATCGCGCCATCAACAATGCACGCGATCCACAGGAGACGATCCCCGGACAAATCGAAGGTATCACCCGCAAGGCCCTGCTCGGCTCCATGGGTGACGTGCTGGCGCAACAAGGCAGCCCTGAGTTACGCGAAGCCATTGAAAGCTATCGCGGCCAAGTACTCGACTTGGCGGAAGAATGCGACAACCTGCATGAGATGGTGGAACGCTTAAGCGAGAAGCAATTGGCATGATGAAACAGGAAGAGCTGGCACGGTTGCACCGCGAAGCCGAAACGGCACTGAAAAAGTACGCCGGTGTACTAGCGGTTGCTTACGGACTCAAAGAACGCGGTGGACAAGTGACTAACGAAATCGCTTTTCGTGTCTATGTCCGCGAAAAGCGAGCAGCATTCGAACTCAACGCAAAAGATATCATTCCAACATCTTTCTCAGGCATTCCGACGGATGTGATCCGCCTGGCCGGCACCAAGCTCGACGACTGCACCGACCATTCGAACCACAGTCCATTCACATCCGGCATCAATATTTCCACGCTGATCGCCGATGCTCAGGGCGTAGGCCAGGTCGGCACGATCGGATTTTTTGCCACAATCAATACAGGAGCAACCGCGCCTGACAACATTGCTCTGGTGACCAATCGCCATGTAGTGGCACATGCCAATGAGCAAGTCGGAGAGTCTGTATACCAGCCCAACTGGACGCAAAGTGCGCAGTTTGGCTGGCAGATCCCGCGAAGAGACGTAGCCTCGCAATGGCTGGCCGGCAAGATCCTGAAGCTGGTGCCTCAGGCTGATTTCCCCTACACCTACCCGCAGGAATCTCCTGACCACTACTATCTCGATTGCGCTTCGGTACAGCTCGACATTTGCATCTCGAGCTTGTGCCACACTAACTGCGGTGTTTCATTTGCTAACCGCATTCCCGGACTCAACCTCAACAATTCAGAAAAAATCATCGACGTGGCGCGCATTGCGCACGCTGACATTGGAACGCCGCGGGCCGACGTGGTGAAAGTTGGAGCACGTACCGGGCGCTGCACCGGCAGGGTGATCGCGGTGAATGCGCCGCCTACTGATCCCCAGGGAAACGTCATTGGTAGCAACGTGCTTGAAATTTCGGCCACCGGGAAGAACTGCAATGGTACTGGTACGCTCCAATTTTCCGATAGTGGCGACTCCGGTTCCGCTCTGATCAACTCTGAGGGAAATCTGGTGGGCCTGGTATTTGGGCACAGAAATGACGCCGCTGCCAATGCGCTGGCCTGCCATATCCATCCCGTGCTTCAGGCACTCGGTGTTACTGCGATCACCAAGAACAACCCGGTGCATGACAACCCTGCAGCGGTAGACATGGCCCAGGAAGTGATCGTCAACCTTGAAGGACGCCCCAACATGACCTTTCGTCTGCGGGAGCAGTTGCAGAGCTGCGAAGCAGGGCTCCAAATTCTGAGCCTTGCGGAGCGACACCGGCCTGAGGTTGTGCACCTGGTCAACAGCAACCGGCGCGTGACGGTAGCTTGGCGACGCAATCAGGGATCTGCATTTCTAAACCGCGCCATGAATAATGCCCGCGATCCGGAAGAGCTGATTCCGTGGGAAATTGAGGGCGTTACGCGCACGGCTCTTCTCAATGTCATGGCGGCAGCGCTTTCAGAACATGGCAGCCCGGAGCTTCGCCGGGACGTTGCTCGTTACCGAGACGACGTCATGGCCTATGCCACGGCATGCGATAACCTGCACGAACTCGTAGAGCGCCTGAGTGAGAGACAACCGGCATGAGTGATCCAACTCTCAATACCGTACAGACTGTTCTTCTCCAAATTGCAGATGCCATCTCGCCGATTGAGCGCGAGTTCGCTCCTGGGCAGGCGCACGTTGCTTTTGCCGAGCTGGGAATTTCGATCACGCCGGCGCAGGAAAGCGGCATTGCCGGCCCACTGTCCTCTGCCGTGGGTGATGCCCATGACATGCTTCAGCTCTCCGCCGAACTGATTGCGGCCGTGGAAGCGAGCAATGATTCCGTCATCATTGCGAAAAGCGCGGGGCTGATTCAAAAAATTGTTGGCCTCATACAGAGCATTGACGCACTCGTGACCGCAGTGCATGGTTTGGGGCTTGCGATCCCGGCGGCCACCATTGACGCGATCCCTGAGAGGTTGTTCAACCTGCTTCTGGTGCGGGCATTGGCGAATGCGCGCGGCGTCAACGAACTTCTGGCATTTCTGGGGATTCTGGAACAACAGAATTTCAATACCGGTTCCGTCGATCCGGCCAACCCTCCTTATACGATCTCCACTTTCCACTTTGGCCGCATCGGTGACTGGTTCACCTCTCCCGGCAACGTGCTGCGCTCGTTGTATAAATGGGACGATCCCGCGTTCACCGGAGTTGAGCTGCTCCAGCGTATGGGAGACCTGCTGGCAGCGATCGGCGGCCCGGTACACTTTGATGGCAGCGCCACTCCACCGAAGCTCGATCTCGTGCTGCTGGCCATCACGCCCAAGACTGACGTTTCGCCCAAAGGCCTCATGGCCGCGTTGCGCTCGGACTTCAATACCGGCGTCATGACTTTTGGCGCGGATGACTGGAAGGTGGAGGTTGATCTTGGATTTACGCTGCCATTCACCAGCTCTTTGATCATTCAGCCTACCGGGCTCACCTTCAATCCTCCGTCGCCTGCCGGCACTTATTCCGGTGACGCCACGGTAAAGTTCATTGCCGATCGCACCGGAGCCGCCACACCTTACACGCTTCTGGGCCAACCCGGGGGAAGCCGCCTGGAAGTGCGCAAGTTTGAAGTGGATCTGGGCGCTGGGTTCAAGTGGGACGGATCGAAAGCAAGCGGATCGTTCAGCATTGGCGGGGCTGTTGGGGGCGGCAAGCTGGCCATCTCTTTCAGCGAGGCTGACGGCTTCATTGGCAAGCTGCTCTCCGGTGTCCATCTGGAATCGGATTTCGATTTTGGCGTGGGTTATTCCACGGACCACGGGTTGTATTTCACCGGCGCCAGCACGCTGGAAATCCAGTTGCCGTTGCATCTCGATCTCGGCCCGGTGGAGATCAGCGCGATCACTTTTTCCGTCGGCATACAGGGCCAGAAGTTCCCCACTTCGGTGAGCGCTGACATCAAGGCGGCTCTGGGTCCCTTGCAAGTGGTCGTGGAACAGATTGGCGTAGAGGTTGACTTTGCCCTGAAAGACGATCGCAAGGGCAATGCCGGGCCGGTGGACATCAGCATTGGATTCAAGCCGCCGAAAGGCGCGGGGCTGAGTATTGACGCCGGAGTGGTCAAGGGCGGTGGGTATCTCTTCTTTGATCCAGATAAAGGCGAGTATGCCGGAGTGGCTGAGCTTTCGATTGCTGAGATCGTCAGCGTAAAGGCAATTGGGCTGATCACCACCAAAATGCCTGACGGCACGCCGGGCTTCTCGCTGCTCCTGATTATTACTACGGATTTTCCGCCGATTCAGTTGAGCTTTGGCTTCACGCTGAACGCAGTGGGCGGACTGCTGGGACTGAATCGCACCGTGGTGATGGATACACTGCGCGATGGCGTTCGCACCAATGCCATCAGCAGCATCATGTTTCCAACAGATGTGGTGGCCAATGCCCCGCGTATCATCAGTGACCTGAAAGCAATCTTCCCCCCCAAGGAAGGCACATTTCTTATTGGCCCCATGGCCAAGTTCGGATGGGGAACTCCTTCCCTGCTGACGCTTTCGTTCGGCTTGATTCTTGAAATTCCTCCGGGCAATATCGCGATTCTCGGCATTTTGAAAGTGGCACTGCCTGAGGAAGAGGCCGCGCTGATCCAGTTGCAGGTCAACTTCGTCGGCATACTCGATTTTGAAAAGCAGTTGCTGTCATTCGATGCGAGCCTGTTTGATTCGCACATTCTCTTCCTGACTCTGGAAGGCGACATGGCGGTACGCCTCAAATGGGGCGATAACGCGGTGTTTGTGCTCTCTGTGGGAGGCTTCCATCCGGCGTTTCAGCCTCCACCGCTGGGCCTCCAATCCATGAAGCGCATCACGGTCAGCATTCTTGACCTTGATTGGGCGCGCATCCGCATTGAGAACTATTTTGCGGTCACCTCCAACACCGTTCAGTTTGGCGCGCATGCTTACCTGTTTTTCGGTGTGGACGGATGCAACATCAACGGGCAAGTGGGTTTCGACGTTCTCTTCCAGTTCTCGCCTTTCTACTTCAATGCCATGATCAGCGGATCGCTCAGCCTGGAAGTTGCAGGATTTGATCTTTTGAGCATCGATCTCCGGTTCTCGCTGGAAGGCACTTCGCCGTGGCGCGCCAAGGGCACCGGCAGCATCTCCATCCTGTTCTTTAGCGTTGACGTGAATTTTGATGTGACCTGGGGCGATCCGGTCAACACATCACTGCCGCCCGTGCACGTAATGCCAGTATTCCTGGCCGAAATCAACAAACAGGAAAACTGGAAGGCCCTGCCTCCGCCGTCGACGAATCTAATGGTCACTCTGCGCAAGCTGGACCCGGCGCTGCTGGTCCTGCATCCCTTTGGAGCGCTTACGCTGAGCCAGAGGGCCTTACCCCTGAATCTTACTCTGGACAAACTGGGAACGCAGAAGCCTGATGACGTAAACCGTATTGACATCACCAAAGCAGTAAGCGGCAGTGATACTTTGCCACTCACCCCCGTCAATGATCAGTTCGCCGCAGCGCAATTCCAGCAGATGAGCGACGCGGAAAAACTCTCGCGACCTTCTTACCAGCAGATGAAGAGTGGCGTGACAATTGGCGCCGCCGGCGGGCCCCAGTCGAGTAAGATGACGCGGCGGCAAATCGCCTATGAAATTACCATCATCGACAAAGAGCCGGTGCGCCCGATCTTTTTGCTAAAAGCGATTTCGGGATTGTTCCACAATTTCCTATCCGGCTCCGCGGTGGCTCGCTCTTCAATTTCATACCGGACCAAAACCCAATTACAGCCCTTTGCGGACAAAGTGGCGGTAGGGCCAGAAGGATACACCGTGGCTTCGGTACAGACCAACAAAGCCTTCGATGCCGGCTCGACTTTCTCCAGCGAAGCCATGGCCGTGGATTACATGAAGGCCCATACAAGTACGAATCCGTCGCTGACGGGCACGCTGCACGTGCTGCCCAACCATGAGGTGACCCAACCGTGAGCCAGCAACTCCCGACCTACTCTTTCCTGCCGTGGCTGCGAACAGGCGTCGCCAACAGCATCACGCAAGCTGATGGAGATGCCAGCGTCAAGGTCCGCGCCACGCTTCCGCTGGATGTTACAGTTACCGCGAACCAGCTTGACGGCTCTTCCAGCACGCAGATCGTGCACCGTGACGTAAGCCTTTTTGGCCCAGGAGACATTGTAGGCATTGATTCGCGTGCCATCGTGAAAGTTGATCCGCGCAACTGGATCACCAACTTTGAGTCCAATCATTTTCCGTACATCGAATTTTATGATGAGGATTTTCCCTGGCGCTACGTACCGGCGATGGCGGACAGCGGGAAACACCGCCTGCGCCCGTGGATTGCACTGATCGTTCTGAAGGAAACCGAATTTGTTGACGGCAAGAACGTTCAGGGACGACCGCTACCTTATTTCGACCTGGCCGGCGGCGTGCAGGCTGCCAAGGTATTTCCGCCCGCTTCAGAGTTGTGGGGATGGGTCCACGTTCACGCGAACGTGGATCTTTCCAATAATGGCGACGCTTCCATGCCGGGCGTAATGCAACGCTACGAGTCCACGATCCAGCAGAATCCAGACCAGGCCTATTCGCGCATCCTTTGTCCGCGCCATCTGGAGCCGGATATTACCTACCACGCATTTCTGGTTCCGAGTTTTGAAACTGGGCGGCTGGCCGGCCTTGGACAACCCGTGCCGGATGCAACCGTGGCCACAGCTTCCGCGTGGGACAACAACCAGACCCAGTTTCCTTACTATTACCGCTGGCAGTTCAAGACCGGTGATTTTGGAGATTTTGAATATCTGGTCAAGCTGCTGAAGCCGCGCCCGGTCGATAAGACCGTCGGCGTGCGGGACATGGATGTGCTTCATCCAGGATCGAACCTTCCCAAGATTGACGTTCCCGCGGAGTTGGGCGGAATCCTCAAACTTGGCGGCGCGCTGCGCGTTCCTTTTGACACGTTGCCTCCGCCGGACCAGGCTGAAGTAACTAAATATGATCAGTGGGACAATCCCTTTCCCCATCCATTTGAAACAGGGATGGCGCGGCTCATCAATCTGGCTGATGATTACGCACGCAAGGCTCCGTCTGCGGCGAATCCTGACGGCGATCCTGATCCGGTCATCACTTCTCCGCTTTACGGGCGTTGGCATGCGTTAACCAATCGCGTGCTGGAGGCTCCCGATGGCACCACGCTGCCCAATGACCAGAACTGGATACATCGCCTGAACCTTGATCCACGATTTCGCGTGTCTGCTGGATTGGGAACTGAGGTGATACAGGAAAACGACGAGCAATACATGAACGGAGCGTGGCAGCAGATTGGCGATGTGCTGGCAGCCAACAACCTCATACGCTTGTCGCAAATGGCGCAGGCCGCGTCCGTCTCGTGGCATGTGCGCTCCATTGCATCGCTCTCGCCCGAGCGCGCTTTTGTGCTGACCGCGCCAATGCACACGCGTGTAATGTCAGAAGGCTTGACTGTGGCGGCCAAGGTAAGCGGCAGCGTGGTGCCGCCGGTGGTGACTTCCGCTCCGTTCCGCAAAATTACAAGGGTGGGCACGCCGTTGATGAAGCGGCTTGATCTGCCTGCCACCGCTGCATCGCAGATCGTTACGCGTATCAATGCCGGGGAAATCCATCCCGCGCCTCCAAAACTACCGCCGACAGGCGGAATTGGAATTGGCGACGCGGTAAATGCTGTCACGCCAACCAATGAACCGCCTGCCATCAAGGACTTGCTCAACAAGTATCCATGGTTGCGTTTTCTGCCGCTGCTCCTGCTTGTTCTTATTGCAGTGCTGGTGTTCTTGTTGTCGCCGGTGGCTGCGCTTGCAGTGATGGCTGTGGCCGCCCCTGTGTTGGTCTGGCTTTTCGTGCAGCTATCACGCTGGGCCACCGCCAACAAAGTCGCCAATTCAATCCAGGAAGATCAGCAAACGCCGGCTTCTGTAGATACTCTGCCCACGGTGCCCAACTTCGTGATCTCCAGTCCTGGTTCCGGATTCACCGCCTCCACTGGTTCAACAGACAGCCCGGAAGGCGTGCGCTTCAAGACCGCATTGCGAGACGTTTATACCTATACGGCCATCCAGTTTCCCCTGCCCGTAAAACAGCCTCTGCAATTGACGATTCTGGCCACGGCCACGATCAACGCGATTCATCCTGACATCACCATCCCTAAGCGCGTGCGCTCCATCCTTCTGCTGCCGCAATGGCTCATTGACAATCTGATTGAGCAGTTCACGCCCGTCATGGCTTATCCGGTATTTAACGTTCCCATGTACAAGCCACTGGCGGACATGTCCGCTGAGCTGTTTCTGCCTCACATCAATTTGATCCCTCAAAACAGCATGACTTTGTTGGAGTCCAACCAGCGATTCATTGAAGCCTACATGGTGGGGCTGAACCATGAAATGGCGCGTGAACTGCTGTGGCGTGAATATCCTACAGACCAGCGCGGCAGTTATTTCCGGCAGTTCTGGGACGTGAGCCTGATGCTCCCGCAAAATCCTACGCCGGCCGACCAGGAAAAGCTGCGTGACATCCCGGAGATTCACAAATGGTCATTGCACTCAGCGCTGGGCGACCATAACCAGCGTGCCACGCACGGGCAGGCCGCGCAGATTGTTCTGGTGATCAGGGGTGAGCTGCTCAAGCGGTATCCCACGGCAGTGATTTACGCGCAGAAGTCGCAATGGCACCGCGACAAAAACAACCAGATAGACGTAACTGCCGAACGCGAGCTGGTGGAGCTTACTCCGGCAGAATCAGACCAGAATCCCCTGCCGCTGGACAAAATCCGCACGCCGTTGTTTGAAGCCAAGGTTGATCCTGATATCTACTTTATAGGATTCGATCTGACTGCCCTGGAAGCGCGCGGTGG
>DASUBD010000336.1:0-9140 GCA_035763445.1 Candidatus Angelobacter sp. | reverse complement strand
CATGACGACCGCAGGCAGATTCAGAGTTGGCAGGAGCATCTAAGAAGCCGGGGAGTATGGGTCAGCGAGCCAGTACCCATGTTTCCGTTCCCGGGGAGCCCGCTGTACCAGCAAACGTTTGCCGCGCTTCCAGATGATCTGGCATGGGAGCGGGCACATCGCTATTACACATCAACGTTTGCGGACAAGGGGTACAGTGACATCCAGGAGCAGAAACCGGTCCCACTAGAGGAACTGGAGAATGCACATCTTAGTCACCGCTGACGCGCTCGGCGGTGTTTGGACATATACAACGGAACTGGTCACGGGACTGGTCCGCCGCGGTATCAAAGTTACGCTGGTCAGCTTTGGCGATATCCCTTCCGCTGCCCAGACGCATTGGCTTGAGCGTTTGCCCCAGGTCGATTTCCGGCCTACAGCTTTCAAACTGGAATGGATGCAGGATTCGGAAGCCGATATGGAGGCTTCCTCTCAATATCTGACCCAGGTGATCGAGGAGATCAAACCTGATCTGCTGCATCTGAATCAGTTTTACTATGGCGCCCTCCCCGGCGATATTCCCCGCGTAGTTGTAGCCCACAGTGATGTCATCAGTTGGTGGTCCACAGTGCATCAGCATCCGCCTGCTGAATCGGCATGGCTGCGCTGGTACCGGGAGAGTATTGGACGTGGTTTGGCCTGTGCAACTGCCGTTGTCGCTCCAACGCATTGGATGCTGGAACAGGTGAAACACAACTATGGCCAGCCCGCTAACAGCCTTGTGGTTTACAACGGGCGCACGCCAACCAACTTCAACCCCCATGTAAGCAAGGAAGACCTCATCATTACTGTGGGCCGGCTCTGGGATTCTGGAAAGAATGTCCGTTTGTTGTTGCGTGAAGATATGCCGGCGCCAGTGCAGATTGTCGGCGCTGATCGCCATCCGGAGTTGCAGAGCAGTGCCTTTGCATTTGAGGAAATCAGGACCAATGTCCACCTGGAGCCGCAGCAGGATGAAAACCAATTGGCTCAGATGCTTTCCCGCGCCGCGATTTACGCCGCCACCTCGCGTTATGAGCCGTTCGGGCTGGCGCCGCTGGAAGCCGCATTGTCACGTTGTGCCATTGTTGCCAGTGATATTCCTCCGTTCCGCGAGTTGTGGGGAGGCGCAGCTATCTTCTTTCGCAGTGATGATGCCACTGACCTTCGTCACACTCTGCAGCGGGTGGTGCAGGACCAGAGTCTGCGCCAGCATTACGCTAATCTGGCCTATGCACACGCTCGCAAGCATTACAGTGCGGCGCGCATGATCGATGAATATCTGGAGCTCTATCACGCTTTGGCGCCGGCCGGAGTCGTTACTGGATGACCCAGAAGCTCAATATCGCGCTGTTTTCTCATTCGCTGATCTCCGACTGGAACCACGGAAACGCCCATTTTTTGCGCGGGTTGATGCGGGAACTGGTCCGGATGGGACACCGCGTCCGCTGCTATGAGGAGCTTGGAAGCTGGTCATTGACGAACCTGGTGCAGCAGGAAGGCGAGCGCGCCATCCACTCCATTGATGGCTTCAGGGCTGCTTATCCTGAACTGGATATCCGTTTCTATAAGCCCACTGATGCTCACTTCAGTGGGTTTCTCGAATCGGAACTCCAGGGAACTGATGTAGTGCTTTTGCATGAGTGGAACGAGCCTGCGGTGGTCAATGCCATTCTGGGTCTAAAAAAGAAGCTCGGTTTTATTTCTTTATTCCATGACAGTCATCACCGCGCATACACTCGTGCTGGTGAGATCTTGAAATTCCATTTGCATTTGGTGGATGGCGTGCTCGCTTTTGGCGAGGCGGTTCGACGCATCTATGCTGACGGGTTCGGGGTGCCGCGAACGTGGACTTTCCACGAGGCCGCGGACATTGAACACTTTAAGCCGCTGCAGCGCCCGAGAGAAATTGACATTGTGTGGATCGGCAACTGGGGCGATGAAGAGCGTACGCGTGAGCTTCAGGAATTCCTGATTGCTCCTGCGCAGGCGATGCAGGGCAGGAGGGTGGTCGTCCATGGCGTGCGTTACCCGCAGGATGCGCTGGAAAAACTGAAACAGGCTGACATTGAGTATCGCGGATACCTGCCCAATCTTTTTTCACCCCAAGTCTATGCCTCAAGCGGTTTGTCTGTTCACATTCCGCGCCGGCAGTATGCTAACGGGCTCAGCGGCATTCCCACGATTCGTGTGTTTGAAGCGCTGGCCTGCGGCGTTCCGCTGGTTTGCTCCACGTGGAATGATGAAGAACATCTCTTCCATCCCGGGGAAGATTACCTCCTGGTGAATGACGGTCGTGAGATGAAGGCTACCATCGAGTCCTTATTGAACGATGAAGGCGCTCGCCGCCAGCTTGGCGAGCGCGGTTTGCAAACTATCCGTGAGCGGCATACGTGTGCTCACCGTGCACAGCAGTTGATCTCTATTTGCGAGGAAATTGCGCGATGAATATTTTTGTCTTTGGTTCCAGCATTACCTCTTCCTACTGGAATGGAGCGGCAACGTATTACCGTGGAATTTACAAGCAACTGCATGCGCTCGGCCATCACATCACTTTTGCTGAGCCGGACGCTTATGGACGCCAGCAAAAACGCGATCCCGGAGATTTTTCTTACGTTGAATCCATTGTGTATGAAACTGAAAGTGAGCTGCATCATCTGCTGCGCAAGTCGTGCCACAGTGATCTGGTGATCAAGCACAGTGGCGTGGGCGTTTATGATCAACTGCTGGAGGAAGCCGTTCTGGACTGCCGTACCGGCATGACGCGCGTGGCTTTCTGGGATGTGGATGCACCCGCAACTCTCGCGCGCATTGAGAACGATGCCACCGATCCTTTCTGGCGCTTGATCCCGGAATACGACTTCATCTTTACCTATGGCGGAGGCGCGCCGGTGGTGGACCACTATCTGCGATTGGGCGCGGCCAACTGCCACCCCATCTACAACGCTCTTGATCCGGAGACGCACCATCCTGCTTTTTCTGATCTGGAACTGCGTTGTGATCTGGCTTTTGTCGGCAACCGGCTCCCGGACCGTGAAAAACGAGTGGAGGAGTTCCTCCTGCGGGCAGCTGAACTGGCGCCGGAATTCAAGTTTGTTCTGGGTGGCGAAGGCTGGGGTGGCAAGCATTTACCAGAAAACGTGAAGTGGATTGGCCATGTGAGCAGCGGGGACCACAATCGCGTCAACAGCTCGGCTCGCATGGTGCTGAACATCAACCGTGAATCCATGGCTCATGTGGGCTTTTCACCGCCAACACGCGTCTTTGAAGCTGCAGGCGCGGGGAGTTGCGTAATTACAGACCGCTGGAACGGGATTGAAAATTTCTTTGAGCCTGGCACGGAGATTCTGGTGGCGGCCAGTGCGGAAGATATTGTTTATTTCCTGCGTTCGCTGAGTGTGGGAGATGCAAAGGGGATCGGGACAAATATGCGCAAGCGTGCGTTGCGCGATCATACGTACTCTCTGCGGGCCCAGCAGTTCCAAATGACCGTGGCAGATACCAGGGCACTGGCTGCGTGAAGCATTGGTGCTCGGCAAGCGGGGCGTAGTATCGCGCCTGCAGCGTTGTGGCTTGGAAGCGGCAACCATGAAAATCATCATTTTCGGTTTATCGATTACTTCATCGTGGGGCAACGGCCATGCCACTACGTTTCGTGCCTTGTGCAGCGCGCTGCACCGGCGCGGGCACAGGATTGTTTTTTTTGAGCGCAACGTCGAATGGTATGAAAACAATCGTGACCTGCCCGGCCCTCCTTACTGTGAAGTGAAGTTATATGACGACTGGAAGCAAGTATTACCAGCCGTCCGGGAGCACCTGCGCGATGCTGATGTCGCCATGGTTGGCTCATATTTCCCTGATGGCATCCTGGCGCTCGATGAGGTGCTTGCGTCGAATGTTCCCGTCAAGACTTTCTACGACATTGACACGCCTATAACCCTGAGCCGTCTCAGGGAGCAAGGCAATACAGACTATCTGCTTCGGCGCCAGCTCTCTGATCTGGACATCTATTTCACATTTACTGGTGGTCCGGTGATTGCAGAACTGGAGTCAGACTTTGGCGTACCTTTTGCAGTGCCACTGTACTGTTCCGTGGATCCGGAACGCCACAGGGAACTTCCTCCGAACCCGGATTTTGCCTGCGACCTGAGTTACATGGGTACCTATGCTGCTGATCGGCAGCCAAAGATCGAGGAATTCCTTTGCGCTCCGGCACAGAACCTTACAGAAAGGAGGTTTCTCGTGGCTGGTCCGCAATATCCGAATTCAGTGAAATGGCCGGCAAATGTCAGGCGCATCATGCATCTGGAGCCTCGATTTCATGCCCAGCTCTATTGTTCCTCTCGCATGACTCTCAATGTGACGCGCAGAGATATGGTGATGGCCGGCTACTCTCCGTCGGTCCGGCTGTTTGAAGCTGCCGCATGTGCGGCAACCATTGTGTCTGACAATTGGCCCGGGCTCGATACCTTCTTCACTCCCGGGAAAGAGATTCTGCTTCCTCTGGATCGTACTGATGTAACCCGCTATATAAGTGACTACGACGACTCTGAATTGAGAAGAATTGGGCGGGCTGCTCGCGAGCGCGTGCTGGCGGTGCATAGTAATCGAGAGCGGGCACTCGAATTTGAGCAGGCTGTGGAAATCTCAAAGGCAAAAAACGCCGGTTCGAGCACGGTTGCTGTCTGATTGAGAGCTGCAACAGCAAACCGAACGCCTGCATTTCTGCATCTTTACTGAGGTTACCCCCTCAGGGATCCCATGAAAATAGCTCTTGTTGCACCTCCGTATATCGCCGTTCCGCCTAAAAAATACGGAGGCACTGAACTTTTTATTGCTGAGCTGGCGCTTGGTTTAAAAAAAAGGGGGGTGGACGTAATTCTCTACACCAACGGGGAATCCACCTTAACGGTTCCCAGCAAGTGCCTCTATGAAAAGGAGGAATGGCCGCTCAGCGGTGATGCAGAAGCAAATCTGAAGGGACTGAATCACGCCGCCTGGGCTGTAAAGGATGCTCGTGATCGTGTGGATGTGATTCACCTGAACAATGCTCCGGGGCTTACGCTGCAACGATTTATCGAGCAGCCTGTGGTCTATACCGTTCACCATGGATTTGAGCAGCCTCTCGCTGACTTCTACACGTATTTCCCTGACGTCTCATACGTCACCATTAGCGACTTCCAGCGCACCAGGTTGAACCTGCCCCGCATTCGTACGATTCACCACGGAATTGATCTTTCCGGCTACACTCTTCAGACCAATAAACAACCATATTTGACTTTTCTGGGCAGAGTGGCTCCGGCCAAAGGCACACATCTGGCCATTGAAATTGCAAAAAAAGCCGATATCCCGCTGAAAATCGCCGGAGAAATCCAGCCTGTTTACCGTGAATACTGGGAGAACGTGGTGCGGTCCCAGGTCGACGGCAAATTTATTGAGTACGTCGGTGAAGTCGGCTTGGAAGGGAAGAATGAGCTGCTGAGTAATTCCATGGCCATGCTGTTTCCCATTCAATGGGACGAACCTTTCGGTCTGGTGATGGTGGAGTCAATGGCTTGCGGTACGCCCGTGCTCGCTTTGCCCGGAGGTTCCGTGGCCGAAGTCATTGCGGAAGGTATCAGCGGACACATTGGCAAGTCAGTGGAAGACCTGGTGCAGCACGCAAAAAATCTTCATTTCCAGGCAGAGTCAGTAAGAGCCTACGCGCAAGAGTACTTCTCATCGGAGCGCATGGCGAACGATTACATCAGTCTTTATTCCGAAATTCTTGGCAGCATGACGGCAGACGAGGCGGAGCCCATTGTGGCTTGAGTCCTGTCAGGCTGAATCTTGACTGAAAGAGAGACTCGATTCGTGAGCGCAAAGATCATCATTCCCCAGCAGGAACTGGTGGAAATCCCTTCACCTTATCCGGAACCGCGCATTGCCTACCAGAACGCTGAGCCCAGAGCAGTCAACAATCTTACTCTGATCGACGGCAAAACGTTTCTCTCCACCACCTTTGGTGGTGACATTATGCCTCCAGGCGCTCCCGATGCCGGGTTCTTCCACGATGACACACGTTTCCTTAGCCGGTTAGAGCTGCGCGTTGGCGGTTACCGCACGGTGGTCCTTTCCTCCAGCACGGAGCAGACGTTCGCCTCTCAGATTGAACTCACAACGGGTCAGAGCACTTTACGTGAAAGTTATGAGATTCCCGAGAACACCGTGCATATCCGGCGCGAGCAGTTGCTCAGCTCAGACACGCTCTACGACTACCTTACGTTTGAAAATTTCAATTTCAATGAATTGGAATTGATCATTGAGCTGGCCTACGAAGCTGATTTCATGGATGTTTTTCAGGTGCGCGGCGTGGCCCGGCAGAACAGCGGGCACTATTACAAACCTGTTGTGCACCGTGACAGCATCATCTTTCACTATCTCGGGCTTGATGGCATTGCGCGTGACACCGTAATCAATCTTTCACCGCAGCCTGAGGCAGTGGACGGGACCACTGCCCGGTGGCGATTGAAGCTGCCTCCGTTCAAGCGATTCCAGATCCAGACCACCATCGTGCCCCACATTGAAGGCAAGCGGTCGCGCGCCGGCCGGCCTGATTTTGGACAGCAGTTGCGGCAGAGGCGCGAAAATTTTGCGCACTGGGAGTCGCAGTCATCCCATTTCAACTCCACCAATCGCATATTCGATCAAATGATGGGCACAGCGAAAGCGGACCTGCATGCTCTGCAAATTCCTGAAGGCAGGGAGCACATCATTGCCGCCGGAATTCCATGGTTTGCCACCATGTTTGGGCGCGATTCCATCATTGCCGCTTACCAGTCTCTATTCCTGAATCCACAGCTCGCAGTAGAGACTATCCGCGTACTGGCACGCAACCAGGGACAGGAAAAAAATGACTGGCGCGATGAGGAACCAGGCAAAATTCTGCACGAATGCCGTGAAGGTGAGATGGCCCGTTCCGGCGAGGTGCCCTTCAGTCCGTATTACGGGTCCGTTGATGCCACGCCGCTGTGGTTGATCCTGCTGAGCGAGACCTTTAACTGGACCGCCGACGAGCAGCTGGTGAAAGACATGCTGCCCCATGCCTACCGGGCGCTCGACTGGATCGACCATTATGGCGATCTCGATGGAGATGGCTTTGTTGAATATGCTCGCCGTTCTCCCAAGGGACTGACGAACCAGGGCTGGAAGGATTCCTGGGATGCGATTATCCATCGGGACGGTGAGATGGCGCGCCCGCCGATTGCGCTCTGTGAGGTCCAGGGCTACGTCTATGAAGCCAAGTACAAAATGGCTTCGCTGATGCGCTCATTCGGCGATATCCGCACGGCTGACAGACTCAAACGTGACGCCGCAGATATGGCCAAACGCTTTGAGAAAGCTTTCTGGATGCCATCCCGCAACTTCTATGCCATGGCGCTGGATGGGCAGAAGAAGCAGTGTCAGGTGGTTTCGTCGAACCCCGGTCACCTTTTATTCACGCGGATGCTGCCCCTGGAGCGGGCGCGCGCCATCATGCAGCAATTCATGAAGCCTGGAATGTTTACCGGGTGGGGCTGGCGCACCATGTGCCAGGAGGAGCGGGTGTTCAATCCGCTGAGCTATCATCGCGGCTCGGTGTGGCCGCACGATAATTCAATGGTGGCCCATGGCATGGCTCTTTATGAATTCCGCGAGCCAGCCAACAAGATTTTTACTACGCTGGTTCAGGCTGCGTTGAATTTCCGCGACTATCGCCTGCCCGAACTCTTCTGCGGCATTGAGCGGCGCGAATTTGACCAGCCGGTCCAGTATCCCGTCTCCTGTTCACCGCAGGCATGGGCTTCAGGCGCCATTTTCCTGATCCTGATGTCGGTGCTTGGCATCCGGCCCAGCGCGCACCGCAAGGAACTCAACATCGTGAATCCGACCCTGCCGGAGTTTCTGGATAACCTGAGTGTGCGCAACCTTCGCATTGGCGCCAGCCGCGTGGGTCTGGATTTCACCCGCCGCGGTGACCGCACCTTCTGCAACGTGGTTGATATTGAAGGCGACAAGCTGCTGGTAAATGTGGCCTTCAAAAAACGGTAAATCTCGTTGCGAGATATGCCCGTTCGTAAGGCTTGCCCTCGCTTGCTCTACCATTTAGATTTGTCAGTTCGACGTTAAACTATCCCGGAGGAACAAAATGGCAATCAATGTCCTGGCGAAGAAGAACGGCCCCTATGTGGTGAGCGGCGATCTGAGCGAACTCAACCTGACAGATCCTGACGGCAACAAGTACGACCTGACAGGGAAACCGGCCATCGCGCTCTGCCGCTGCGGCGCATCCGTGAACAAGCCATTTTGTGACGGGACCCATTCCAAAATCGGCTTCCAGGCGGCTGAAGCTGCAGTGAAGAGCCAGGGCTAGCTGCCGACGTTATTTGCGAAATCGAAATACAAGGGGAACCGTTGCGGTTCCCCTTATTTCATGTACTCTTGTTCGCCTCAGAGCCCGGTTACCAAAGGCTTTACACGAATCGCATTTGGCGCTTATTCCGACTGCGGTTACGCTATGGGAACACTGACCCTTCATTTACCTCTGGTATTGGGGGCACTTGATGAATTTTCACGGGCACACTATCCAGTGGTCGACGCTGGTCAATTTTATTCCAGTGCTCGCGACCATCGTGACCACGTTGCTGAGCATCGTGCTGGCGCGGGCCACGTTGCGCTATGCCCATGCCGCCGACCGGACGCTGGAACTCGCACATGAGCAGTTTGAGCGCGAGTGGGCCCCTGAGCTTCACTTGCGACTGGAGCGTTCATCATCCACGGATGCCCGGATCATCATCACCAACCTGGCCAAAACCTCCGTGCTGCTGCAACTGGTGCAACTCCGCAATGTCTCAGGGGTGTTTCCGCTGGAAAAACAGTATCTCAATGATCCGCTCGTCGGTGGCACGGCCTGGAACGGCCAACTCGGCGAGCACCTGCTCCGCCTCACCGGCCATAATTTCTCCGGCCCCATCGCTGCCTCCGCCAGCTTCTATGCCTCAGGACGGCTCTTCCGCACTGACTGGTTCCGCTTCAAAGTGGAAGTTCACAACGGCCGCATTGAAAGGATTGACGCTGCCACTCTGCCTGCACATCGCGTTCGC
>DASUBD010000335.1:0-12816 GCA_035763445.1 Candidatus Angelobacter sp. | reverse complement strand
CCATTTCCTAGCGCAGCAGCTACCCCGTTCAACGGAGATCGGCCTCGATGGCATCGTGCTTCTGTTCACGCTGATTGTCTCTGTGTTGACCGGACTTGTAGCGGGGCTGATGCCTGCGTGGCGCTTGAGCAAAGCCAATGTCAATGAAACTTTGAAGCAGGGGATGGGACGAGCGGGCGATTCCGGTGGAAATCGCACGCGGGCGGCGCTGGTGGTTTGCGAAGTGGCTCTTTCACTCATGCTGCTGGCGGGCGCCGGCTTGATGATTCGCAGCCTGTGGAATCTGCGTGGCAGCAATCCGGGATTTGATCCGCGCGGCACGCTCACGGCTTCATTGCCCATTCCGGGGAAAAAGTACAAGACCGCACAGGAAGAAATCAGCTTCTGGAACCGCGTGCTTGAACGCCTGCGGGCGCTACCGGGAGTGGAATCGGCCGGCGTGGTGGATGATTTGCCGTTCAACGGCGGATCGCACCAGCCAATCATGATTGAAGGCCGGCCCAAGGTACCCATGGCAGAGCAACCAGAGGTGGATGTCCGTGTCATCAGCACGGGCTACTTGCACACCATGCATATCCCAGTGTTGCGTGGCAGGGATTTCAATGACTCCGATGGAGCAGACCGCCAAGGCGTGATTCTGATCAGCCACGCGATGGCCCAGCGTTTTTGGCCGGGAGAAGACGCCATGGGCAAGCGCCTGACGCTTACTTTTTCTCCAGAGAAAATCCGTGAGGTTGTTGGCATTGTGGGCGACGTGAAGCTGGACGGCCTGGACCAACCAGACAAAAACTCAGCCATCTACGTTCCGCTGACACAACTCTCCGCCCCGGCGGACGGAGAGTGGCACTCGTTTGGATTGGAACTGGTCGTGCGCACTACCACCCCACTGGGCGATCTTGTGCCGGCAGTGACCAACGGAATCCATGAAATTGATCCGGAGCAGGCAGTGCTCCATACTATGACCATGGAGGCTTTCACGGACGAATCAATCTCACAGCAGCGATTCAATATGCTGCTGCTGGCGACGTTTGCAGGACTCGCTCTGGTGCTCGCGGCGATGGGGATCTACAGCGTGCTCTCATACGCAGTGCGGAGGCGCGTGCGGGAGATCGGCATCCGTATGGCCCTGGGTGCGCAGCTTAGAGATGTGTTGCGCCTGGTGGTCTTTGAAGGAATGAGGCCCGCTCTGGTAGGACTTGGGATTGGGGTGGTTGGTGCGTTGCTGATTGGCAGAGTTATGGCGAGCCTGGTGTTCGGAGTGAAGACCTCCGATCCAGCGACATTTTTCAGCGTCTCAGTCCTGCTGGCGGGCGTGGCGTTGATGGCGACAGTGGTCCCGGCGTATCGCGCGACGAAAGTTGATCCGATGAAGACATTGCGGGACGAATAGGATTCCGAGTGTTAAAACTTACGGACAAATCTCTCACGAGTTGATTCAGCGCGAAAATAGAGGAACAACAGGGAACATACTGCAGCGAGAGTTACGCGTCCGCCATCCAGACGCGACGAAAAAAGTAGATTAAGGAGTCCAATCGCGGAAATACACAAGGTAGCGATTCGCGCCCAGTTCCTCAATCTATAGATTCCAACTGCCAGAGTAGTACAGCCCAGCACCAGGAGCACCAGCATTGTAGCCATTGGACCATGTTGATCGCTGTTCCACAGCTTCCGTCCTGCGATCAGGATGTAAATTGCTCCAGCCCCGAAGACTAAAAACGTGAGGCTCGCAACGGTCACGCCAATCGGGCGATTGCCACGAAGTCTCTGTAAAGAATGCATGCCGCCGAAGATTTTACTAGTTTTCAGTCTTCAGACCGTCCTTCATGTGCTCGAATCGCGACAAATTGCGTGACTGCAACCGTGCTAGCGTTCGGCAGTCACCTTCTCCAGCCAATGATGAACTCGTTCCAGAAACTCGCGGTCGAATTTACCGTGCTGATGTTTGCTGATGGCCTCAAGCCATGCCCGCGGTGAAGGGGAAAGATCAAGCCCGTGACCCATCCCGGGAACCTCAATGTACGTGGCTCGCCCGGGATGAAAGCTGTTGATCATCTCGGTGAGATAATGCCCTTCTGCTGCTGAGGTTGTCGGGTCTGAAGTGCCATACGTGACCAGGACCGGCATATCCACTTTCTTCCATTCGGCAGCGGGATCAATATCAGCGATCTGCTGAAGATAGGTGTATGAGACGCCGAAGGTCTGCACGTAGTCTTCACATTCGGGCGAAGTTTTCAGGATGTCATCAGGCTTTTGTTTTTCCAGGAAGAAACTGAAGTCGCATTTTTCAGCCACGCGCAGAGCGTGATCGACTTCGTCGTACGGACGCCCAACCAGTAGCATCTGGCGGCGCGTATTTTCCAGTTCGTACTCAAACCAGGGCTTGCCGATGGTTTCCGCGGCGATGAAGCCTCTGACCGGGAACTGCTGCGCGACAAATACACCTTCCAGCGGCCCAATGGAATGGGCAAAGATAAAAATATTGTTGCGATCAACGAAGTCGTAGGTTGCGAGCGCATTCAGCCCCGCGACAGAGCGGCGAACAGCCAGATGCAGATCGGATTCGGGGCTGTCACACGGCGGTCCCTGGCTCTTGCCTTCACCGTTCTTGTCCACGCGCATGGTGACAAAGCCTCGCTCCGTCAATCCTTGAAGGAGCACGAAGTACGCATCGTCCGGCTTGAGATCTGCCAGCGAGTAGCAGCCCAGACCACCGATCACGAAAACGGCTGGATGCCGGGCAGAATCTTTGGGCCGGGTGATAATGGCCTGATAACTGACGCCGTTTACCTGAACCGTGAGGTAGAGCGTTTCTACTTCTGCGCGCGGCTGGGCAAGAGCGGAACCATGGAGCAGCGCCTCAAGTAGCAGGAAGGCTGCAAGAGCAAGGACCCGTGCAGCGGTCAAGGCATTGCGCGCTACGTGAGACAAACGATGGCTGTTCACAGCTCCTCCTTTCTATTTTGCAACAGCCGTCGTGGCCGTCATGCTGAGGCAGACCTCGGCTCCATGTAGAACGCATGTTTCGTCCGGCGAGTGCTGATCGCGGCGGACAGATTTGATCTTCATGAAGGCTCCGGTTGAAAGCGCCTTTCCCAACGCCGGCTCAAGTTGCGAATCGCGCGCGCTGGTGGCCGAGTAGATGGCCACAAAAGTCAGATATTGTGCAGCATAGCTGCTTCCCTGCCGAGTAATTTTCAGCATGATGCCCTTGCCCAGGTTCGGAGCCATGGGAAGTGTAATTGGCACCAGGAGGCGGCCACCCTCGCGCAAACGGTCCAGCCACAACGGTAAGGGATGAGTCATGCCGGCGTTGATCAGCATGGCATCACAATCTCCAGGATCAAACTGTGTACCGTCGCCCAGATGAACGGCAACGTTGGCACGGCCAGCAAGGTTTTTCTGTGCCCTGGGACCGAGCTCTGGATGAACTTCAGTAGCGATTACTGCTCCGCTCGGTCCCACAAGTTCGGCGAGGATCGCCGAATAGTAGCCCACGCCTGCACCCATGTGATAAACACGCTCTCCCTGGCGCAGCTGAAGAGCATTGATGTAATGGGCAAGCGTTCCCGGCTGCCCGTTGGTAAGATCGCGTGAGCGGTCAAGCGCGATGACCACATTGTGATAAACGCGGCAGGGATCAGCGTCTGGCGTGAGCACATATTGCACCGTACCTGTGGCCATATCAGGAACAGCAATGAGCCATGGGCCCGAGCCGAGAAATTCCTCGCGCGGAACGCGCGAAAGCGCATCGACCAGCGCTGGCGAGTTGAGATTGGCAGCGAACTGGATTTCCTCGGCGTAGAAGCGGCGGCAATCGTCAAGGCTGAACATAGTCAATGAGTATAGCGACAAAGCATCTTTAGTCATCGCAAACCAGGCAGCGCGGTTTACGATGTTGCACGTTGCTCGTGAGCAGGAGGGAGTATGCGGCTTGAGCAAATTATGCAAGACACGCGTTACGCCTTGCGTATGCTGCGGAGAAATCCAGGATTCGCAGCGATTGTGATCCTCACTCTGGCCCTGGGCATTGGCATGACCACGGCAATGTTCAGCGTGGTGAATGGTGTCCTGCTAAAACCGCTGCCGTATCCGGACGCCGACAGGCTGGTGTGGATTGCGCCTCATGCTCCAACCTATGAGAACTCGGTTTCCCGATCCGATTACATGATGTGGAAGAGCCAGGCGCATTCCTTCGAAGCGTTCGCGGCGTACGGCAATGATGACCGTGCAATTGTCTATCAGAACAAGCCGGCCACACTACAGCTTGGGTTTATCACCGGAGATTTCTGGAGTATCTCCGGAGCCAGGCCCATGCTGGGGAGATTGTTCGGCGAGCACGAGCGCGATCAACTCGTATTATCATGGCCGCTTTTCCAGAAGCGTTTCGGAGCTGATCCCCAAGCGATTGGGAAGACAGTGACGATCGACGGACGAGCTTTCACAATTGTGGGAGTGCTGCCGAGAACCTTCCGGTTTCTTTTTCCACCGGACATGTATCCCGGAGATCCCATTCCAGATATCGAAGCTTACATAGCCATTCCAGACGGCCATGAATCTCCGGGCGATCCCATTCGTGAAACTGCAGAAACCGGTCCAGTGCCAACTTGGATACGCGTGGTGGGCAGGCTGAAACCGGATGTTTCATTCGCCGGTGCGCGGGCTGAAATGCAGGTTATCTTCGATCGTGTGCGGCAAATCCCGGGGGTGTTTGGCCGCTGGCCGGAAGAAAAAATGCTTTTCATTCCACTCTCACAAAGAGTGGCAGGCCAATCTCGCATGGCGATCCTGCTTCTTTTCGGAGCCGTGGGATTCGTATTGCTGATTGCAGGCGCCAATTTTGCCAACCTGCTAATGGCGCGGGCGTCCACACGGGAAAGAGAGATTGCGGTGCGATCAGCGCTTGGCGCGAGCCGCAGCAGCCTGGTCAGACAATTTCTGGTGGAGAGCATTCTGCTGGCTGCTCTGGGAGGAGCTGCGGGGTTGCTGATTGCCAAGTGGGCTGTCGGCATCGCCATCCGGATTGGCGAACACGCTGTACCCAGACTGGCTGACGTCACGTTAGATCCGAAAGTCCTGTTATTCACCCTTGGCGTATCGTTTGTAATCGGAATCCTTTTTGGACTGGCGCCCGCTCTGAGGCTTCGACGGCGGAACGTGAATGAGACGTTGAAGAATGAGGGTGGAACATCTTCCACTGGAACAAGCCAGCTCAGATTGCGCAGATGGCTTGTGACGGCTGAATTCGCGCTGGCCATCATTCTTCTATCCGGCACAGGCCTGCTGCTGAAGAGCTTCTGGCGGATGAATGAATTTCCTCCGGGTTTTGAGCCTGACAAACTGGTGGTACTGAACGTTTCGCTCGGTGGCCCTAAATATTTCCGGCACTGGCCGCAACAGGACGCCTTTATTCAAGCCTTATCTTCGCGGATATCGCGCCTTCCGGGCGTCCAGGCCTTTGGATTGGATTGCGGGACGTTTGTCCAGTCACTGGGAACAGTTGGAGCGGTCGCCCACGAAAAAGGAAAGGACACGTTTGCTGTTCGATATGTTTCCACGGGATTCTTCCCCACCGTGCAGGCGCCGTTGATCGAGGGCCGGTGGCCGGCGAAAGCAGAGTGGCGCGACTTCAAAGACGTGGTGCTGGTCAATCAGACGTTTGCACGCATGTACTCCAGCAAGGGCGACATTGTGGGGAAGCACATTGTGGGCGGCGTGGTTGACGCAACGGTTGTCGGGGTCGTCGCCGATTTCAAAGAATTCCAGCTTGACGCTGCTCCCGAACCGCAAGTGTACGTTTACTATCCGCTTGCGCCGGGGATGCTCAACCTGAAAGTCTTTGTGCGAAGTGAGAAACCAAGTCTGATAGAAGCAGCGCTGCCGCAGCTTGCTTCTTCTGTTGATCAGGATGTACCCGTGCGTGTGGACACGATGGAGCAGGCGCTGGCAGAGAGCATCACATCGCGCAGATTCAACATGTACGTCTTCGAGGTTTTTGGCGGCGCGGCAATGGTGCTGGCGTTGATTGGGATCTACGGCGTGCTGTCCTTCTTGGTACGACAACGGACGCGAGAGATTGGAATTCGCATGGCCTTGGGGGCACAACGAAAGAACATTCTGCGCATGGTGGTGTGGCAGGGAATGAAGATGAGTCTGATGGGAATGGCTATGGGTACTGCTGCGGCATTGGCACTGACTCGGCTTATGTCCAGCATGCTCTATGAAACCAGAACGAGTGATCCGG
The DNA here is from genome assembly GCA_035763445.1 of Candidatus Angelobacter sp. Taxonomy (GTDB): domain Bacteria; phylum Acidobacteriota; class Terriglobia; order Terriglobales; family Acidobacteriaceae; genus Angelobacter. The sequence continues at coordinate 6,575 of DASUBD010000335.1, read as the reverse complement.
TCACATTTCTCGCAGTGGCCGCACTGCTGGGATTGATGGCGGTGCTGGCCTGCTGGCAACCGGCTTTCGATGCAGCAAAAACGGATCCGATGGTGGCGTTGAGACACGAATAATCCAGCGATCGGATTTCAAAATTCAAGCTACGGCCGGAGTTGCGGGAAAATGCTGAGTCGATCCGGCCTTTGTGTGCATCTTTTGTATTTTGAAAAGCGCCGATGGCAAAACCAATCTTACTCACGGTGGATGACGATTCTGATGTGTTGCGGGCGATTGAGCGCGACCTCCGCTCACACTATGGCGCCGAATATCGCGTGCTGGCGAGCGACTCTCCGGTTGGAGCACTCGATCTGTTGAAGCAGCTTAGATTGCGGAATGATGGAGTGGCTTTGCTGCTGGCTGACCAGCGCATGCCGAAAATGGACGGCGTTGGCTTTCTGCAGGAAGCAAGGGAAATCTTTCCCGAGGCCAAGCGGGCGCTGCTGACGGCTTACGCCGACACAAATGCCGCCATCAGCGCGATCAACGACGCAAGCATCAATTATTTTTTCCTGAAACCGTGGGACCCTCCAGAAGAACATTTATATCCGCAGCTGGATGATCTGCTCGACGACTGGCGCGCATCATATCGTCCCGCGTTTGAAGGCATCAGAGTGCTGGGGACGCGCTGGTCTCCGCGGTCGTATGAGCTGCGCGATTTTCTTGCGCGCAATCACGTCCCATACCAATGGGTTGATGTTGAGCTCTCGGCCAATGATCCGGAGACGAGCCGTATGCTGGAAGCATTGGGGCCGGAAACGGCGAATCTGCCGGTTGTGCTCTTTCCGGACGGGACCAAGCTTTTGGAAGGAGCGCCGGCAGATGTAGCGCAGAAAGTTGGATTACGAACTCGCGCACAGACCAGCTTCTACGATCTGGCAATCGTGGGTGGTGGGCCGGCGGGACTGGCCGCCGCGGTTTACGGCGCGTCGGAAGGTCTGCATACCGTAATCATTGAGCGCGAAGCTCCTGGCGGGCAGGCAGGCATGAGCTCGCGCATCGAAAACTATCTGGGATTCCCAGCGGGATTGAGCGGCGGAGACCTGGCGCGCCGGGCTGTGGTGCAGGCGCAACGCTTCGGCGTGGAAATATTGTCGCCACAAGAGGCGATTGGAGTTCGTACGGAGGGCTCGTATCGAATCCTGACGCTGGCAGACCGCAGCGAACTCTCCTGCCACGCGCTGATGATTGCCAGCGGCGTGCAGTGGCGACGGCTGGAAGCTCCGGGGATCGACAGGCTGCAGGGCGCGGGAGTTTATTACGGCGGCGGCGCAACCGAGGCAATCTCCTGCAAGGATGAAACGGTCTACGTGGTGGGCGGAGCGAACTCCGCAGGACAGGCGGCGATGAACTTTGCCCGCTACGCCAAGCGGGTGGTCATCCTGGTGCGGGGTGAATCTCTTTCCAGCACCATGTCCCAATACTTGATCGATCAAATCCAGCGCACGCCGAACATTGAGCTATGGGCGCACGCGAGCGTGATAGAGGTCCACGGCGTGAATCATCTGGAAGAGATTTCTGTAATGTGCTCTGACACCAACAAAATTGAACGCGTGCCCGCCAACGCCATGTTTATTTTTATCGGCGCTCTGCCGCGCACCGACTGGCTGGCGAACGTGGTGGAGCGCGACGATCGCGGGTTTATTCTTACCGGCCCCGATCTTCTTTGGGAAGGCGCACGACCGAAGGGCTGGACGCTGGAGCGCGATCCGTTTCTGCTGGAGACCAACGTACCCGGAATTTTCGCCGTGGGAGACGTGCGCCACGGCTCGGTCAAACGCGTAGCCTCGGGAGTGGGGGAAGGATCAGTGGCCGTGCAGTTCATTCATCAATATCTGAGCAAGGTCTAACCATGACGCAACCATCAGAGCTGCTGGGCGTGCCGGCCTTCGCCGGTCTGCCGGAGGGCCAGCTGGAGTGGTTCCTCAGCCAAACGCAGGAAATAGCACTCAAGCCAGAAGAAACCTATATTCGCCAGGGCGATCCGGCAGACGCAATGTTCGTCGTCCTGGAAGGACAGCTCCAAGGGCGCGGCGAGTTGGGCGGTGAAGCGGTGACCCTGCCGGTTAAAGCAGGTGACGTCACCGGTCTGCTGCCGTTTTCCCGGATGAAGCAGATCCCAATCACGGGAAAGGCAATTACCAACAGCCGTTTGCTGCGTTTTCCCGCGGCGCGATTCCCCGAGCTGGTCCAGAGAATGCCGGAACTGGTAGCGCGGCTTGTGGGAATGATGTCAGACCGGATCCGTGAAACCACTCGAGTGGAGCAGCAGCGCAACCGGCTGGCTGGATTGGGAAAACTCTCCGCCGGGCTGGCGCATGAACTGAATAACCCGGCTTCAGCGGCAAAGCGCGCGACCAGCCAGTTGCGCGACATGCTGAAGCAGATCAAAGATGCCAGCCACGCGCTGGGTGCACGCGAGCTTACCTCGGCACAAAAGGCGGAGATCGAAAAACTGGAAGCGTCGTTGATTCAAAAAGACGGTCCGCCACCGGACGCGCTGACCGTCAGCACTCTGGAAGACCAGCTCGACACCGTGCTGCGCAGTCACGGACAAAACGACCTGTGGCAACTCTCAGCCAACCTGGCTCGCAAGGGCGCGACGCCGTCGCTGCTGGAATCGCTATTCGCCACGCTGGACCCCGACACGGCGCGGGCGGCGCTTTGCCGCATGTCAGCGTCGCTGGAGATTGCCGGATTGCTCAATGAGATTGAGAACAGCACTTCACGCATATCCGACCTGGTGCGCGCCATCAAGGAGTACACGTTCATGGACCAGGCTCCGGTCCAGAATGTGGACATTGTGAAGAGCCTGGAAACCACGCTTACCATCATGAATCACAAGCTGAAACGAGGCGTGAGCGTTGAACGCGACTACCATCCTGTGCCGCTGATGGTAGATTCATTCGGCAGTGAACTGAACCAGGTCTGGACGAATATTATCGACAATGCGGTAGATGCCATGCACGGAAGCGGCACGTTGCGCGTGCGAACCTGGCGCGATGACAACTGCGTGGTAGTAGAAATCGGCGACACCGGGCCGGGAATTCCAACCGATGTCCAGCCGCACATCTTTGAACCCTTCTTCACCACCAAGGGGGTAGGCGAAGGTACCGGGCTGGGTTTAGATACAGTGCAGCGGATCGTTCGCAAACATCGCGGGAGCATTCAGGTGGTTTCAAAGCCGGGTGACACGCGATTTCAGGTGTCGCTGCCGATGGCAGAAGCAAGAAGCGGCGAGCGCTGAGCACTGCACCCCAATGTTTCTGGTCTGGGGGCCTACTCCTGGCGCAACGCCAGTGCAGGATCAATATGGCTGGCACGCCTGGCAGGCAGGAAAGAAGCAAATAAGGCAATCGCAGCCAACAGGGCGGAAATTACAGCATAGGTCGCAAGGTCGAAAGGCGACACATCAACCAGAAAGCTTCCCACCAGTTTTGCCATCAAGGCGGCGATGAGAATGCCGGCGGCAACTCCGCAGCCAACAATGACTGTCCCCTGGCGCAGGATGGTAGAAATCACTCGGACAGGCTGCGCTCCCAGTGCCATGCAGATTCCAATTTCTCTAGTGCGCTGCGCGGTGGAATAGGAAATCACGCCATAGACGCCGATGACGGCGAGCGCGAAACCGAACAGCCCTAGCGCGGAGGCCAGTCCGGCTCCCAGACGGAAAAGAAGAAAGCCGGTGATGCCATCAAGATTGCGGCTCAGGGGCATGACGTTATAGACCGGCACAGCAGAATCCATCTGGCGAATGGCCTGCAGCACAGGTTGGGTAATCGCAAGCGGCGCACCCGAAGTGTGCACGATCAAAACCTGGCGTGCGACGTAATTCTGCGTCAAGGGCATCAGGAAGTAGGAGCCGGGAGCTTCAACGAGTTCGTTCATCTGGGCAGTCTTCATGACGCCGATGACGGTCATGACGTGCTCGGGATCATCGAGTCGTCTGAACTGGCGGCCAATGGGATCTTTTCCCGGCCAGAGGCGCTGCGCCATCAATTCATTGACAATCGCCACCCGGGGCGATGTTTCAGTATCCGTCTCTGAGAAATTGCGGCCGCGCACCAGTTGCATTCGCAACGTCGGCAGGAACTGCGGCGAGACGGTATCGTAATCTGCCTCTGGTCGATGGCCTTCTTCGAGCTTCACACCATCCACTTCCAACTCGGCTCCGTTGGTTTCAGGATCGAGCGGAGCCGATTGCGCAAGGGCCGCACTTTGCACGCCGGGCAGCGACTGAATCCGCTGCAAGAGCTGATCATAAAACTGGCGGCCGCGAGCCATGTTGTAACCGGCGCCGTGCGGATCAAGGCTGAAGTCCATTTGCTGCCGCGCATCAAAGCCCAGGTCGCGTCGCTCAGCATTGCGCAGGCTGCGCACGAAAAGCCCGGCAACGATTAACAGTGTGAGTGATCCGGCGACCTGAGCGGCCACAAGCACGGTACGCAGACGGTGGCGGCGCGAACCGGCGTGTCGCCCACCTTCGCGCAATACTTCGAGCGGATCAACACTGGAGGCGCGCCAGGCGGGAGTGAGTCCAGCGGTGAGCGCAACGGCAGCGCCCATGAGCAGGGCATAGGCAAACACACGCCAATCCATACTGAAATCGAACAGGATGGGGAAGTCGCCCAGAACGGGCATGGCCGTGAGCGCGCGGGCTGCAGCGATCCCCATTCCGATTCCAGCCAGAGTGCCGATTGAGACCATCAAGACCGTTTCTGTCAGAACCTGACGGAGCAGCCGTATGCGTGCCGCGCCAAGGGCGGAGCGAAGAGCCATTTCACGGGAGCGTGCGGCGGCCTGGACCAGCAGCAAATTCATTACGTTGGTTGCTGCCAGGAGCAGGACGAGCCCCGCAAGGGTGAGGAAAAGCGCCGATACTGCCGGCATGGGATTTTCGCCGGTGGAGTTGGTGATGCCCAGTTTCGCCGCCCGGATCATCAGTCCCTTGTGCGACTCAGGATATTGTGCAGCCAGCCGGTGCGCAACTACGGCGAGCACGGAGTCAGCTTTGTCGAGATCTACGCCGTCTCTAAGGCGCGCCACCAGCAACAGACGCTGAAAATCCCGGTCCTGCAGTTTGCGCGCGTTGGTATCTTTCTGCAGGCGCTCTGCCATGCCGAGCGGCAGAAATCCCTGGGGGTTGATGAGGTTGGCGGCACCGTGAAAGCCTTCCTCAGAGACACCGACAATTGTGACGGGCTGGCCGTTGATCAGGACCGTTTTGCCCACAATGTTGGGATCGCTTGAGAACTGATTCTTCCAGAACGAGCAGTTGAGGACGAGCGCAGGCTGATCAGAGTTGAGACGCCCGAGGTCGGCAAAAAACGTTCCCAGTGCCGGTTTGACTCCCATGAGTGAGAAGAAGTTGGTGCTGACGTAATCAACCCAGACGGATTGGCTGTGTCCCTGAAAGTTCAACCCTTCACGCTGCAGTTGCTGGATTCCGGCAACATCAGAAAAAGCCTCGCGGGATTGCTCGCGAATATCAAGAAAGTCCGGGACAGAAAATCCGTTAGCCCAGCCGCTTCCCAGGCGCGCCACAAAAAATGTGAGCCGGTCAGGACGGTGGGCATGCACAGGACGCAGCACCAGCCCGTTGACCATGCTGAAGATCGCAGTATTCGCGCCAATGCCTACGGCGAAGGTGAGCACGCAGGCAAGCGTCAGTCCGGGCTTGTGCCGGATGGAGCGGGCAGCGTAGCGAACGTCTTGCCACAATGTCTGTAGTGAAAATCCAGTGCGCACGGCGAGAACTTTTTCTTTCAACTGCTGCACGCCTCCGGCATCGAGCCGCGCCTGGCGCAATGCGTCTTGCCGGTTCATGCCGCGCGCTCTGTTCCGCGCTGCCTGCTCTTCAACAAAGGAGCTAAGTTCGGCGTCGAGTTCTTTTTCTGCCTCGCGGCCGTGAAACAGGTTGCGAAAGAAGCTGGAGATAGTTGCGTACCAGCGCATGGATGCAACCTCACTATCCGATTTCCAGCGCGCGTTCCACGGCAAGCACAATCTGCTTCCAGCGCTGGGTTTCCGTTTGCGACTGGCGCTCTCCGGCGCGAGTGAGTGTATAGAACCTGGCGCGGCGGCCGGCAGCGGTCTCGCCCCAGGAAGATTTGAGCCAGCCCTTCTCTTCCATCCGGTGAAGCGCCGGGAAAAGCGAGCCAGGGCCGACTTTGAATGTGCCGCGCGTGACCTGCTCAATGCGATCAGCAATGCCGACACCGTGTAATGGCGCCAGTGCCAGCACTTTCAGGATGAGCATGTCCAGCGTGCCCTGGAGGAGTTCAGTTTGCTTATCAGGCATAGAGGACAAATATCGACATTCGATATCGTTGTTCGATCATACGCCGCAGGATGGGATTGTCAAGGGATGGAGATTTCACCATGACTCAGCACGCCAGTTGCAGAGTTAGTGTCAGGCCGGAATTGGCGCCGAAGGGGTTGATGGCAGGGCGAAGACGCAATTGCTGAAGAAAAGTCAGCGGGTCGGGTGCGTGGCTGATCAAGTTATCGGAAGAACGGCGATGCGATCCTGATTGGCG
>DASUBD010000334.1:0-4645 GCA_035763445.1 Candidatus Angelobacter sp. | reverse complement strand
CTCACCGGCACCCCGCGTTATGTCGGCTCAAAACCGCTGCTGGAAAAGGAGTAGTTCTCACACCCTGCCGTGATGGAAGAGAATCCTGATCTTCGAATCCTGGTGCTGGCGCGCATTGGGCGCGACTCTGAGCTGCTCTGCGCGGCTTTGCAGCGTCACGGCTTCACTTGTACCGTGGTTTCCGGCCAGGATGACATCTTCCATGAAATGAAAGTGGGCGCTGCCGCGGCCATTCTGACAGAAGAGTCCCTGAACGGAGCGGCTGAAAACTGGGGCCGGCGATTGCAGGCCCAGCCTGCCTGGTCTGATCTGCCGGTGATCGTGCTTACCGGGGCCGGCGGGTCCAGCTTTACGGCCCGCTCTCCTCTTTATCGCAGTTACAGCAGCATCACGCTGCTGGAGCGTCCGGTTCGCTCAGAGGTCCTGGTGAGCGCGGTGGAGGCTGCGATGCGGTCGAGGTTGCGCCAGTATGAGGTGCGCGACTACATGAACCGCCAGGCGGAATCTCAGGAAGCCTTGCGGCGCACAGAAAAGCTGGCCGTGGCCGGGCGCATGGCCGCCAGCATTGCTCATGAGATCAACAATCCTTTGGCCGCAATTACTAATGTTCTTTTTCTCATATCCACCAGCCAGGATATGGAAGCCATCAAGAAGTACAACGCCATTGCCCAGGAAGAGCTGAAACGCGTTTCTGAAATTGCAAACCAGACGCTTCGCTTTTATCGCGCGCCGAACCCTCCTGAACTGGTCAAGCTGTCCGAGGTCACTGATTCCGCGCTGGCGCTCTTCCGCTCCAAGCTGCGCAATCAGAACATCAAGGTTCATCGCGACTACGCTGAGCACGCGGAAATTACGGTCTCTGTTGGTGAGTTGAGACAGGTACTGGTCAACCTGATTGCAAACGCGATTGACGCGTTGCCGCAAGGCGGTAATCTTCTTCTGCGTACTTCATGCATTCGCCATCCCAGGGATGGAAGGCAAGGCTGCAGTATCACGGTGGCTGATGACGGGCAGGGTATTTCTCCGGACGCCCAAAAACGGATCTTTTCACCTTTTTTTACCACCAAGGGAACCACCGGGACCGGCCTGGGGCTCTGGTTGACGAGAGATATCCTGGAGCATCAGAAAGGCTACATCCGCTGCCGCAACCATCATTCTCCGCATGGCGCAGTATTTACCGTCTGGCTGCCCATCAATCCCCCGGCGAAAGCAGCGGCTCCGGAACCACAAGCCCAGGCCAGCTAGATTCGCCACAGATAAACACTGATGAACGCAGATCGAAGCGAAGAATTGGCCGCGAATTAACGCGAATGAAAGACTGGGTTTTATCTGCGTGGATCAGCGTAAATCTGCGGCAAGGTCTTGTTTTTCCGATCACGTGCGATTACGGCGATCACGCGCGATCACGGCGATTCATGGTGGCCCTCTTAATCCGGGTCACTTATGCAGTCTCTTGCAGCGCTTTTTTGCCCATCTGGTTTATGTGCAAATACTTGCACACAATCGATTAGAGAAATCTAACAAATTATCGCCCTAGTCATATCGGATCACTTACTTCCGCAACTAGTGGTGATAACGAAGTTAGCGGAGTAGCTGGAAATCGCTGTGGAATTCATCGGCGAATCCACCTATTGCGATTGCATCAATGCGCAATTGACCATGCCAAAACTGACTATGAACGCAACTGAAGGAGCATTGCTTAATGTTGTTGAATTCCCCCCTCGCACGACACATCATCTTGAGCCTCTGCCTGTTTCTGGCGCCAACCCTGCTATGCGCCCAGTCCTGGCAGTCCGTGACCGCGGCCGGAACACCGCCGCAATATACTGATTGGACCAACACAGTTTTTGACACCCAGCACGGCAGCCTCCTGCTTACGCAGGACGATTCCGGCGGTGGCTCCGGCATTTACGCCGACGCCGTATACAGCTTTAATCCCACCAACGGTAACTGGACCCAACTCTGGGTAAGCGACGCCAAGACCACCGGCTGCCCCGGCGATACTTCAACCCGGCCAAATCATCGCCACACGTATAACCAGATTGCGTGGGATTCAACCCGCGGCCACATGTATATCTCATCCGGTTCGTGCCAGGGCGCGCTCGGCTATGACCTCTATTCCTTCACCCACAGCGGCACTGGCGGATCAGGAGCCTGGACGAAGGCAGCCAATCCGTCAACCAACCCGGGCAATCGGCAGGAAGGCGCGATGGTTTACATGCCGAACGTGGATCGCGTCCTGTTCTACGGCGGCTTTGCCGGCGCAAGCGGCAGCACAGCCAGTGACACCTGGGAATACAACCCCGGAACCAACACGTGGACGCAAATCTGTTCTGCCTGCGCGCCTGGCGCACGGCACGCACAAATCATGGTGTACGACGAAGCCAGCGGAAAAGTCATCATGAACGGAGGCCAGCGCAGTTACGGTGGGGCAGACATTTCCCAGACTTATCTTTACAACCCCACCACACACACCTGGGCTGCCGCAAACCCAGCAGTAGAAGCGCCCGCGTCTTCCTATACCTGCCATGGATACGATAAGAAGCGCGACCGCTTGCTCATCTACCCGTCGACGGGGCACGTCTATTCCTATACAACGGCCAGTAATACCTGGAAGGATCTGGGAATTTCCGGCGGACCTCCCGCTGATCCCGGCACGCCTGACGGCAAAGCCGATACATATTGCGGCTATGACTCCAACCATGACTACTTTGTCTATTTTGCTTCCGCAGGTTCGGCTGGCGGACCTCCGCACACCAGCGTCATCAATTTCAGCGCGACAAGCTCGCCGTCACCAACACCAACTCCAACACCTTCGCCGACCCCAAGCCCGTCGCCAACACCTACTCCTTCGCCCAGTCCTTCTCCATCACCCAGCCCAAGCCCAACCCCGACCCCGAGTCCAACTCCCGCTCCCACTGGACACATCATGCAGGTTGGACCAGGGAAGCAGTTCGCCAAACCTTGTGCTGCCATCGCCGCGGCCGTTTCGGGTGACACCATTGAGATTGATTCCAGTGTCACTTACGTGGGAGACGTATGCGGATGGAGCACCAGCAACCTGAAGATTATGGGAGTGGGCGGCGCGCGCGCTCACATTGATGCTGGCGGAAAGAATTCCGGCGGCAAAGGAATCTGGGTAATCTCCGGCAAGAACAACACCGTGGAAAACATTGAATTCAGCGGCGCAACCGTGCCGGACCACAATGGCGTGGGCATTCGCGCTCAGGCGGACAACCTCACTGTGCGCAATTGCTACTTCCACGATAACGAAGAAGGAATTCTCACTGATTCATCGGCCACCAGCACGGTGACAATTGAGTTCAGCGAGTTCGGCTTCAACGGCTTCGGTGATGGACAGAGCCACAACCTCTACATCAACCATGTGGGAACGCTGATTTTCCGCTACAACTATTCCCACCATGCCAAGATCGGACATCTGCTGAAATCGCGTGCGGCGCAGAATTTCATCCTCTACAACCGCTTCAGTGACGAAGCCACAGGAACGTCCAGCTACCAGATTGACCTGCCCAACGGAGGCAAGTCATACATCATCGGCAACCTGATTGAGCAGGGCCCGAACAACGACAACTCAACGTTTATCGCCTATCTTGAAGAAGGCACGAATGCGGCCAACCCAAGCCACAAGCTTTTTGTGGTCGCCAACACCTTCCGCAATGATGCTGGCTCCGGAACGTTCGTCTCACTCGCGGGATCAGCCGATCCGTCGGTGATTCGCAACAACATCTTCTCCGGACCGGGCACCATTACCAACCAGGCCAGCGCGTTGAAGAGCGGCAACTTCACCGGCAATCCGCTGTTCGTGAACCAGGCCAACTACGATTACCACCTGACATCCGGATCTCCGGCCAGAGGTAAGGCTGTAGCTCCGGGCAGCGATGGCACATTCTCACTTACGCCGATCTTCCAGTACGTTCATCCTGCATGTGCTGAAGGCCGCAAGACCATCGGCGTAATGGATAGCGGCGCGTATGAGTACGGCGGCGGCACCGGCGTTCCACCCGCAGGCGGCACCTGCGGCACCGGAACCGCCTCTGTGCAGCCTGTGATTAAGAATCCCTTTCCGGCTTTCAACACATTGGCAGCCGCTTTCCTTCCAACCAGGGACAACCTCCGTCGATAGAAACACTGCTCTATCTGAACAACGCCCTCGCATTGCGCGAGGGCGTTTTTTCTGACGCTGCAACCATTAAGTAAGCTCCCACAATTCGCGTGCGGTTTTCGGGAACCCGCGACTGCCCCGCTGCGTATTATTCCCAGGTCACTGCGGAGGTGTGCTATGGACTGGCTGGTTCGCGATATCAGGTACAGCACTCGATCTCTCTTGCGCGACAAGGGTTTCGCCGCCACTACAATCCTCACGCTGTCAGTCTGCCTTGCCATCAACAGCGCTATCTTTGCCATCGTCAACTCAGTGTTGCTGCGCCCGTTGCCGGTGCCGGAAGCTAATTCCATTCTCCTGATGGCAAACCAGTATCCAGGAGCGGGTGTAACTGACAGTCACAACAGCGGTTCAGGAGACTACTATGACCGCCTACGTGAGGTACCGGCATTCCAGGAGCAGGCCATGTTCCGGATGGAAGCCCAGACACTCACCATCGACGGTCGCGCTGAGCGCGTGCCT
>DASUBD010000333.1:0-3134 GCA_035763445.1 Candidatus Angelobacter sp. | reverse complement strand
GAAGGCTGGCAAGAACCGCTCAGGTTCCATTCTGCTGGAGGCAATGAAGGAAGAGCTGTTCCAGTTGGAATCAGACCGGCTGGAAGGCAAAATATCGCAGCAGGAGTATGAATCATCAAAAGCTGCTTTGGACAAAACCCTGCAGCGCGCGGTGAAACGCCAGGCGACAGCAAAATAAGTTCCGCGTCTGCATAGCAGTTGTTTTCCGCTATACTGCGCTCGGGAAATGCGTTGCGGTATGCCTGAACGAGCGCGAAAAATACAAACAAACATGAGTCTGATTGTTAAATCATCTTCTCTGCACGGAGCCGGAGTTTATACCACGGCTCCCATTCGCAAAGGCGAACGCGTGCTCGAATACACCGGACCTCGGATGAGAAAAGGAGAGAGTGACGGTCTTTATGCCGACAACGAGGTCACATACCTGTTCACCATGGACGACACTGACATCGTAATTGACGGTTTCGGTATGGCCGCTTTTGTGAACCACTCCTGTGATCCAAATTGCGAAAGCGATCAGTTCGGCGACGAGATATGGATTCTGGCGCTACGCGACATTCAAAGCGGAGAAGAACTCACCTACGATTACTGCTTGTGGGATGGCGAGCCCGGGGACGAAGCGCCATGCTATTGCGGAGCGAAGAATTGTCGCGGAACCATGTACTCGGATGAGGAAGTTGCCCGCCAGAAAAAGCTATTGAATCAGAAAGCGAAGAAGCAGAAAGCAGCGAAAAAGAAACGCGGAAGAAGAAAAGCTGCAGCCGCATGATTTTCGCCGCAGCCACTAAGAGGGAATGCGTGCGCGCTTTTGTGAGCGAGTTCTCTACATGGAAGATGAAACGCCGCTGATTGGCTGGTCGAGTTTAATGACCATGCCTGTTTGAGCCGGAAGGCTGACTTGCTTTCCTTTTGTAGGAAGAATGTAACCTCCGCCAGCCAGCGTTCCCACGGCAAGTCCTTTCAGGGGAGCGCCAAAATTCAGTGGACCCGAACCGGCCATGCCATTTCCTGTTCCCACGTCTTTAGCAACGTCTTTTCCCTGAGTTCCGGCCTGCACATGGCCTTCTTCGTCTGCCTTTTCCGTGTTCCTGCCCTTTGTGCTGTTTACGGAAACAAGAGTTGCCGTAAGAGGCAGCGTTTGTCCGCTCGGCAAGACGATGTCACGAAAGCGAAGGCTGAGTTGCGGCTTGTCTCGCAAGGCAGAGACCGCTTTGCTCTGTTCTAAATCAGCCACTTCACCCTCCACTCGAGCTCCCGGTGGAATGATCACTGCTCCGTTGCTTCCGCGCACAGGATCAGTAATGGTTGCCGTAAAACGGTCTCCGGGTTTTGATACTTTGCTGGAAAGAGGCGTATCGAGCGCCGCCCGCATTTCTGTATTTGCTGGAACTTCATCAGCTCCAGTTGCAGCAGGTTGAATCTGCTGAACATTCGCATTTGGGGGTGGCTCCGCGCTATTGGGATTAGCCGTAGATTGGCCCTGATTCGGAGTTGCGCTCTGTGCGCTGCCGCTAGTCTGAGAAGGCGATGCACCCATCGGGGTGGTTGGGCTCTGCGGATTCATGCTGGCCGAGTTCTGGCTGGCCTGATTCTGAGACTGTGAGCTTGCGGGAGCACTTTGAGCGACCAAAGATGTAATCCCGAGGAGCGCAACCAGAATCAGTATCGGCAGCCTGCGCATATCCATTCCTCCTGAGTTCCCAACCATGAGAAGCGGGACAAACCACCGCGGGTTGGCTTGGGCAGCTCACGATTGAAAACACGCATCTCTCTATGAGGGTCCTGGCGCGTATAATCGTCTAATCCGGCAACGAGGAGATCTGATTGAGTTCTGTGAACGGCCAACCGAGTAAACCCAGAGTCTTAGTCGTCGATGACGAACGCGTCATCGCAGACACTCTCTCAATCATTCTTAACCAGAACGGGTTTGATGCGTCCGCAGTCTACACGGGAACCGCGGCAGTTGATAAAGCAAGAGAAACCAAACCGGAGCTGGTAATCAGTGACGTGATCATGCCCGATATGAACGGTATTGAAGCGGCAATCCGGATTCGTCAATTACTGCCCGGATGCAAGATCCTGCTGTTCTCCGGACAGGCTGCTACAGCCGATCTTCTAGAGAAGGCGCGCGCTCAGGGTCATGAGTTTGATATTCTGGCCAAACCAGTCCATCCGCAGGATCTGCTGGCAAAGTTAAAGCTCTAAAGCCACAAAACCAGTGATTCCAAGCCGACTTCAAGTAATACTTGAAATCCGTAATCCCTGAAACTGGCTTCGCTTGTGAGTTAGAGTTCTCTTCTTCCTTCAATCGCCTTCAGCATTGTCACTTCGTCGGCATATTCAATATCGCTACCTGCTGGAATCCCTGTGGCAATGCGAGTCACTTTCACGCCGAAGGGCTTGATGATTTGCGTGAGGTGAACTGCTGTCGCTTCGCCTTCAATGGTGGGATTTGTGGCGATAATAATTTCATCAGCGCTGCCGGCTTCAATTCTTTTCAGCAATGACGGAATCCGCAGTTGCTCCGGACCTACGCCGTGCAGCGGCGAGAGGGCCCCATGGAGCACATGATAGACACCGTTATACGAGCGCGTCTTTTCTACTGACGCAATGTTGGTGGGTTCTTCCACTACGCATATGAGTCGCTGGTTGCGAATGGGATTGGAGCAGTAGCTGCACGGGTCGATGTCCGTGATGTTATTGCACACGGAACAAAGATGAAGTTTTTCTTTAAGGTTGCGAATGGCAGACGCCAGGGCTTCAGCGTCATCTTCGCTGGATCGCAGAATATGGAACGCGAGCCTCTGTGCGCTCTTGCCGCCGACGCCGGGCAGCTTTTTCAATTCATCAATGAGTCGAGCCATCGGCTCGGCAAATTTTGACACAAATCGTCCTCACACCCCTGGAATCCCCAAACTACCAAGCATGCCGCCAACAGTCGACTGCATCGCCTGGTCCACCTTTTGCGCCGCTGCATTGAAAGCGGCCGTCACCAGGTCCTGCAGCATTTCAACGTCACCAGACTTGACGGCTTCAGGATCAATAATTGTTTGCAGCACGTGCTTCTGGCCATTCATTTTTACTGTGACAGTGCCGCCGCCGGAAGAAGCTTCCACCACGGTTCGCTGCATTTG
>DASUBD010000332.1:0-3244 GCA_035763445.1 Candidatus Angelobacter sp. | reverse complement strand
TCATCGCTCAGCCGCACGGGCCAGCCATGGGCTGCGCAATCGTACTCCAGTTGGCCGCGCTCCACAGGAACATGCTCGCGCTCGTAGATGTAATCGAGGATAAGCTTGTCTCCGCTGTCGCGCATCACCACAAAGCGCAGGCAGTCAGCACGACGCACAAGCGGCAACCGCGAACACCCGCCAGAGTAGCCCAGGTTGCAGAAATCGCGCAGTTCGTCATCTGTTGGGTTGGCTTCCTCAGCGCTGGCGCGGCATGTCCCGCAGTATCCCGCGCCCAAGGGCAGACGCGACGGGAACGCCCAGCCAATGGTGACGGACTTTTCAGCGGGGTAGAAGAATGGGCAAGCCACAGCATGCCCATCTTATGTGCGCTGGCTGTGGATTGTGTAGAATTTTTTCACCTATGAGTGAAACCGATCGCCTTAGCATGCTGGCCCAGTTCCTGGAACAAAATCCCGGGGACGCATTTGCCCGGTACGGGCTCGCGATGGAATATTCGAAGACCGGCCAGACCGAGCAGGCCTTGGCAGAATTTGCCAGGCTGCTGCAACTCCATCCTGATTACACGAACGGCTACTTCATGGCCGCTCAGACTTTGCATCGCGCTGGCCGCACGCCAGAGGCAAAAAAAATGCTGGAAACCGGCATTGAAGCCGCGAAACGCACCGGGAATAAACATGCTTTGTCAGAGATGAGCGGGATGCTCGACGAATTGGGCTCTGCAGAATGGTGAAGCAATACACGGCACTTCATAGTAGAATCTCACCCGAAGCCTGAGTAGCTCCTCTTTGCCAGGTGAACCATGCTCATTTTCGCAGCGCGTGTTTTATGCATTGGAAGTTTGTTTGTGGCTCTCGGGTTCAGCGAGACACAAACGGCGCCTCCAGCCCAGGCTTCTCCCAGCCCATCTCCGTTGCCTGCGGCTGCAAATCCCGAAAAGTCACAAGACAAGATAGAGCAGAAAGCGCTTCAGGAAGCTGGCACTCCAGCAAAGCCTGCTTCGGGGGGTGGCGGCATCGAGATCCTGTCTGACACAATGGGTGTCGACTTTGGACACTACGTAAGGGGCCTGAAGGAGGTAGTCCAAAAGCACTGGTACTCAGTCATGCCGAGATCCGCCATGGCGCCGGAGATGAAGTCCGGCAAAACGGTAGTTAAATTTGCGGTGATGCACGACGGAACACTGAGCAATGTGAAGATTGAACAGTCATCAGGCGATCAAGCGCTGGATCGAGCTGCATATGGCGCGCTGTTCAATTCCAGTCCGCTGGCCCCTCTGCCTCCTGGGTTTACGGGCAACTATCTGCTTATTCGCGCAAACTTCTTCTATAACCCCGCCAAGGCACAGAGCAAGCCAGAGGAGAAAAAGGGTTCAGATGCTGATAAAGTCCAATGGAATGCACCCAAAGACTCTCCGCACCTTTAAACCTGCGAAATCTGGACAGTTCGTATTTGCCAACAAGAACGAATGACTAGTTGCCTTTCTTTGCCGCGGCCTCGGCCAGGACTTGCGCCGTGGGCTTAAGGCCGCGCTTGATGCTGCGCTCCACCAGCCAGGGAGCGTTCTCGTAGAGCTTGATAAAGATCCAGTAAAATCCCGGCGTTACTACCTGCCGTTTGCGCTTGAGCAGTGCGTTGAGCGTGTCTTTGGCCACTACATCAGGCCCGACCGCCCACTTGGTTGATCCGCCGACGCGCTGCGGCTGGCTGCCCTTGATCATGTTCCTGGAAAAATCGGTGGCGATGTATCCGGGGCAGACGGTGACTACGTTGACGTTGTGCCGCAGCAGTTCCAGGCGCGCTGCTTTTCCAATGGCATTCATGGCATGCTTGGTTGCGGCATAGCCGCCCATGTATGGCGTGGAAATGTGACCGGAAACGGAAGACACGTTAACGATGTCTCCTCCGCCCTGCTGGCGCATGATGGGCGTCACGGCCTGGATGCACTCGATGGTCCCGAACAGGTTGGTGTCAAACATGGCGCGCAGGTCGGCAACGTTCATCTTCTCGACTGAATCGTTTAGGCCGAAACCGGCATTGTTCACGAGTATGTCAATCTGGCCAAATTCCTTGAGCGCTGCCTGCACCAGGGCATCCACCTGATCGCGTTTACTCACATCGCAAGTAACGCAAAGCGTATTCTCTGCCGTTCCGCCGATGCGTTGCGCTGCTGCCTGGGTTCGCGCCAGATCACGCGCGCAGAGCACCAGCTTTGCGCCTTCCTGCAGAAATAGTTTTGCAATGGCCTCGCCGATCCCCATCGACGCGCCGGTGATGACGGCTACTTTCCCCTGAAGCTTCATGGATGAAGGTTGTAGTGGGTCTGCTGCTGCAAGTCAAGGAACTTCCCTGCACGGAAGGCGATGTACGACCCCAGTTCGGTCGCGATCACTACCATGAGGCAATTTACAGTCGCCCGCTAGCTGCCAGCCAGCCCAGAGTCCACTGTAGAATAATGGCTGTGAGCCTTCTGCCTATCTTCCCGCTGGAAGTGGTCCTCTTCCCCGGCGCGCCGCTGCCGCTGCACATCTTTGAGCCTCGCTACAAGGAGATGATTGCCGAGTGCCTAGAGAACAAGAAGCCATTTGGGATGGTGCGCGCGAAAGAAAACGCCGTGGCTGAGGTCGGCTGCTCTGCGGTGATCCTGAACGTAATGAAGCGTTATGAAGACGGCAGAATGGACATCTCCAGCGAAGGGCGCAAGCGCTTTGCCATTGTGGAACTGAACCACGACCGGTCTTTTCTTCAGGCCGAAGTTACATGGTTCGATGATGATGAGCCGGCGCCACTGCCCGGCAAGCAGTCTGAGACCGCGATTGAATTGCACGAACAGTTTTTTGCAGTGCTGGGGCAGGACGCGGAGATCGACAAAACTAAAAACTATCTCTCGTTTCAATTGGCCAATCAACTGCCGGTAGACCTCGACTTTAAGCAGGCCATTCTGGAAATGAAATCAGAGAACGAGCGCATTGAAACCTTGATTGAATACTACCGCGCCACCATTCCCAAAGTGGAAAAGACCCTGCGTGCGCGGGAACGCGCCAGTGGAAACGGACATATCCATTAGTGCCACAGGATGATTTGGCGCACGGCGTATAATCAGCTTCAGAGGCCCCTTCATGAATCTTCCTCGTACCTTGGGCGAACTCAGGAAGAGCGTTTTTTCTGAGCAACGGCTCCGCAGCCGCAAGACCAAAGATGAACTCCGGGAAAATCTGATTACCAGGCTGCGGTCAGGCGAGAC
>DASUBD010000331.1:0-4126 GCA_035763445.1 Candidatus Angelobacter sp. | reverse complement strand
CAAACACAAACCGCAGTTTCTCTTCCATCACACTGCTCTCTTTCCATGGCATGCGCTGTTTTTAAACCGCCCATGCTCTCTTGTGCAGTGTCAGGTATGCTCCCGGTTTGTTCTGTCAGCCATCCGCCCGGTTTGGACCACCCGATCACCCGATGGCTCCTCCCGGTTCAACCCCGAATCTAAAGCACTTAGCCGATTCAACCCCGGGGTTAACCCCGGATCAACCCCGGCGATCACGGCTCCCAATCCCGGCTTTACGGCATTCATCCCCGGGATTGATCGCCACTCTGCATATCCGCCTAACTCCATGAATACAAATGATTTAAAGTACCACAATCAGAGACATTCGTCAACCTGGAATTGGTACAGTAGCCCCACAAGAGCTAAAGCAGAAGTGCACCTACGGCCTTAAAAGCACCCATCCCGGGCGCAGCGAAGGACCGGCTCCGCTGCTGTCTGGGGAGCTTCCATGTCTTCAACTGAACCCGGTTTTCTTTCTCTTGGCACCCGCCTAATCAGGAATCCCACTTGATGTTACGCTTCCACCCATGAAATTCCTCCGCAGCACGATCCTGGTCCTTCTCATCCTCGTCATCGTCTCCTGGTTTGAAGTCCCGTCCATCGTGGAATCCCGCAACAACAAGCTCCTCGCGCCGCCGCCCTATCATGCCTCCTCCACTGCTGAAGCCCTGCACAAGACTCTCATCGTCGCTGACCTTCACGCCGACTCCCTGCTCTGGGACCGAAACCTGCTCAAGCGCGGCAGCCGCGGCCATGTAGATCTGCCTCGCCTTCAGGACGGCAATGTAGCTATCCAGGCGTTTACTCTGGTCACCACCAGCCCGCGCCATCTCAACATCTACAGGAATTCTGACTCATCCGACATGATTCGCTGGCTGGCCATGGCGCAGGGTTGGCCCCCGCGAACGTGGAACAGCCCTAAACAACGCGCGCTCTACGAAGCGGAAAAGCTTCACCGCTTCGCTGAGCGCTCAGAGGGCAAGCTAATCATCATCAAGTCGCGTTCTGACCTGGATAAGTTTCTCGCCACCCGCCAGCCCGGCCAGGTTGATGGATTTCTCGGTGCGGAAGGCGCTCAGCCCCTCGAAGGCCAGCTCGACAACCTCAATGATCTCTATGCCGCCGGCATCCGCATGATGGCCCCCACTCATTTCACTGACACAGCCGTTTCCGGCGCCGCGGCCGGCGTGAACAAAGGCGGACTCACCGATCTTGGCCGCCGCTGGGTCCGTGCCATGGAAGCCAGGCACATGATCATTGACCTTGCGCATGCCTCTCCCGCCACCTTGCGCGATGTCACTGCCATCGCCACTCGCCCTCTCATCGTCTCCCACACCGGTGTAAAAGGCACCTGCAACAACCCGCGCAATCTTGCTGACGATGAACTCCGTGCTGTCGCCAAAACTGGAGGCGTCATCGGCATAGGTCTCTGGGAAACTGCCACCTGCGGAACCGACGCGCACGCCGCCGCAAAAGCAATCCGCTATGCCGTGAACATTGTCGGCATTGATCACGTCGCCCTCGGCTCTGACTTCGATGGAGCCATTACCGCGCCCTTCGACGCGAGCGGCTGGCCGCTGGTGACAGAGGCTCTGTTGAAAGAGGGCTTTTCTGAACAGGAAGTCCGCAAGATTATGGGTGAAAACGTTGTGCGGATTTTGAAGGAGGATTTACCAGAGTAGGCGCTGCTACTCCTGCCATCGGAGCGCAGCTTCTTCCGAAGTCCCGAGCGAAGCGAGGGATCCCTATCGTCAGAAAGATTTCCGAAGGCCACCAGTGCCAAGAAATCAGCGTGTCATCCCGAACCGAGCCTGAATCGAGCTTCGCTTTTTCAACTGTTCGCGGCGAAGGTGAGGGATCGGCTCCGCTGCTGTTTTGCGTGCGCCAGTTCAAAGAGCAACCTGAAGATTCGGTGGCACAGCCGCCTCGGCTGTGAGCAGTTCGCTGTCAAGAATGGGATCGAGTCGCCATCCTTAAACCGAGCCCACATCCCGCTTAGCTCATGTATTTTCTGCAAGAAACCAGCCCCTCATTTGTACAGTACATAGATAACTGAAAGCGCCAACACACCTGCTCCAATCGCAATGTACAAAACCATATCGCGTAGCCTGGTTAATGAAGTGAGGATCGGTCCTGTGTTCGCAACGTCCGTCATCACCAGAATGTAATGATCCCCCTTTTTGAGCTCTCTTATCGCTTCCGGAATTTTCTTTCTGCTGTTCTTCATCAGCATTTCTGAATGCGGATTTGAACCATCGGACCATTCGCCTTTCGAACTCGTCATCATCATCCAAAAGACGCTCCTCGGGTATTCCTCCGCAGATTCCGGCTCGTCCACGCTGAACAGCAGCAGCCTCCTCTCTATCTCGGGAAGAGGTTCGCCTTCACGCTGTGCTTCGACTGCAATCAGCTCCACGAGAAACTGCTTGGCTTCAGTTTGAGAAGAAAATGGCATGACTTTATTGCGGCGAAAACCTGTTACTCAGTTTTTCCGAGAACCGTGTGGCACAGCCGCCCTCGGCTGTGAACGAAAATGTTTGGGCCTGAAGAATGTTCGTGGCATCTCGCTCTATCTTCATGGTGGCTCGCTTTGTTCGCGTTCTTCCTTCTTCATCTGTGTTTATCTGCGTTCATCTGCGGCCAAATTCTTTGCTTTTCCAGTGACGGCGATCCCGGCGATCACCGTCCTTTCCACTCCGGCTTCCTCTTCTCCAGCCACGCCTGGATCCCTTCTTTCGCGTCTTCCGTTTGCATCAGCTCTTCGATATAAATCTTCTCCGCTTTTGCCAGCCCTTTATCCAGATGGATAGAGTCCCACGCATAAAACGCCTTCTTGGCATGCGCCAGCGCCGCCGGGCTCAGCTTGAAAAGGTGATCCAGCGTGCTCTGGATTCGCTTTTGCAACTCGTCAGCCGCCGCGGCCTCATTCGCCAAGCCCCACTCGGCTGCTTCCGCTCCGGAAAATATCCGCCCGGTAAAAATCAAATCCGCCGCGCGCTTTTGCCCCACCAATGCCGCCAGGGCGGTACACGCCACCGGCGGATAGCAGCCAAGCGTAATCTCCGGGAAGCCCCACTTGGAATCCGGCGTGGTGAAGCACATATCGCACGCCATGGCCAGTTCCGCGCCACCTCCCAGGCACGCGCCGCGGACGTCCGCAATGGTGATCTTGGGAAATTTCACCAGCGTCATGATGAGCCCATGAAATTTCTGGAACATAATCGGCACCTGCTCCGGAGTGTGCACCGCCACGTCCACCCCGGCTGAAAATGCGCGCTCACTGCCGCTGATCACCACAGCCGAAATTTCCGGCCGCAGCTTTACACTTTCCAGCGCCTGCGCCAACTCGTCCATCTGCTGGAAGTCAAAAACGTTCAACGGCGGATGGGTAAACGTGATCTGCGCAAGCTGCCCCTGCGTTTCGAGCGTGAGGCGACGAGATGTCAGAGTTTCGGTCATCAACTTTCACATTCCAGTGATTTTGGCATTTTCTCTCCGCTTCTCCGCGCTTCCGCGGTGAGACTGATCTGATTTTCTCCGTGCCTCCGTGTCTCCGTGGTTAGATTATGCCGTCTGTCGGCTCCTCTCCCGCACCTCTTCTGAAGTCAACCCATAAATCGGCGGTGTTGCAATGTCCAGCATTCCAAGATAGGTATAAATCTGTGCCCGATGGTGGATCTCATGCTCCACCATGGCCCGCAGCCATTTCCATACTGTAATCGGTGTTCCGCCCGGCGTAACGCATTTCTGCTGCAAATCTTCATCACTCAGGCGGCCGAAAATCCCCATCGATTCGCCGTGCATGCGGTGGAAAAACTCCAGCACATTTTCCGGGCCGTCCGCCAGTTCCTTGCCATGGCCCGGATAGCAGCTCGGCTTGCGCTGCGCATTTTCCGCGTACATGTATCGCTCAATGGTCGCGAGGTGGCGGATGATATCGGCAAAGCTGAATTTGCCCTCGCGATAGCTCCAGTCATACTTCTCCCGCGGGATGCAGGCGATGACCTTCACTGTGCGCTGGCGCACCTTCTCGTAATAGTCCAGAAACTCGCGGATATTCTTCGTTTCCATGTGGCACCGCGATATTGGATTCACTAAAGCCAGT
>DASUBD010000330.1:0-4355 GCA_035763445.1 Candidatus Angelobacter sp. | reverse complement strand
CGGACAATAGCGTTGTTCAATCAAAGCAATTTTGTCGAGGCGGCGGCGATGGCGTTCCTCGCCGCTGAAACGCGCATTCAGGAAATGGGTGCAGAGATCCTTTGCCAACTCTGGTCCGATCACGCGAGCGCCCAGGACGAGGACGTTCATGTCGTCATGCTCCACTCCCTGATGGGCCGAGTAGGCGTCATGGCAAAGGCCGGCCCGAATGCCGTGAACCTTGTTGGCAGCTACGGATGCACCCACGCCGCTGCCACAAATCAGGATACCGCGTTCAGAGTCGCCATGCAGAAGGCTGAGCGCCAGAGACTCGGCAAAATCGGGATAGTCCACCGGGTCTGTGCTGTGCGTTCCCAGATCACTCAGCGTGTGCCGCTGCTGACGCAGGAAGTCAGCAAGCAACTGCTTCAACTCAAAGCCGGCATGGTCCGATGCAATGGTGATGCGCATTTTCTGCCTGCAATGCTGGGATGCGTTTTAACTCTTCAGCAGCTCGCGCGCAGCGGCTACTACGGCGTCTGGCGTAAAGCCGAATTTTTTCTGCAGCTCCTTGAGCGGGGCGGAGGCTCCAAAAGTCTTCATGCCGATGCTCTTGCCCCCATCCCTCACGTACCGCCCCCAGCCCAGCGTTGATCCCTGCTCGACTGAGATGCGCGCCGGAACATCTCTGGGCAAAACGCTCTCACGGTATTCCGGAGTTTGTTTATCAAAAAGCTCCCATGAAGGCATGCTGACCACGCGGACTTTCCGGCCTTCGGCGGCAAGCTGTTCATAGGCTGAAAGGCACAACGAGACTTCGCTTCCGGTGGCGATCAGAATGAGCTCAGGTTTGCCGCCCTTTGCGTCTGCAAGAATATAGGCTCCCTTGGAGACTCCCGACGCGGGTGCGTACTTTGTTCTATCAATCGTCGGCAGAGCCTGGCGAGTGAGTACCAGGGCTGCCGGTTCGTGGCGCAGCTGCATGATGACTTTCCACGCTTCAGTGACCTCATTGGCATCCGCCGGACGAAGGACCATGAAACCGGGGATGGCACGTAACGATGCGAGCTGCTCTACTGGTTGATGAGTGGGTCCATCTTCACCCACTCCGATTGAATCGTGAGTAAACACGTAGATGGCCGGAATTTCCATGATCGCCGCCAAACGCATGGGAGGCTTTGCGTAATCGCTGAAAATCAGAAAGCTGGCGCCGTATGGGCGGATCTTTGACAAAGACATGCCATTGAGAATGGAGCACATGGCATGCTCGCGAATGCCAAAATGGAAGTTGCGGCCATTGTACTGCCCGGCTTCGAAATCTACGGCTCCGGGGAAAGTGAGCAGTGTTTTGGTGGAAGGAGCCAAATCTGCCGAACCGCCCATCAGCCAGGGAACATTCTGGGCCAGGACGTTGAGCACTTTGCCTGATGAATCCCTTGTGGCGAGACCCTTTGCATCAGCAGGGAAGACGGGCAGGTTTTTGTCCCATCCTTCAGGCAGCTGGCGGTGCTGCATGCGATTCAGCTGATCAGCCAGCACCGGGTGATCTTTCTTGTAACGCTCCAGCAGTTGCTCCCATGCGACGCTCTGTTCATGGCCACGCTTACCAATGCCGTCGGCAAAATTCTCACGCACGCCGTCTGGCACCAGGAACTTGGCATCTTCCGGCCAGCCATAGGTGCGTTTGGCAAGGCGGATTTCATCTTCTCCCAGGGGTTCGCCGTGAGCCTCCCGCGTGTCCTGTTTATTGGGAGCGCCATAAGCGATGTGGCTATCCACGATAATAAAGGTCGGCCGGTCTTTGGTGTTGTGGAACGATTCCAGAGCCCGCATGAAAAGGCCGAGATCATTCGCGTCACCTACGCGGGTGACGTTCCAGCCATATCCCATGAAGCGTGAAGCAATGTCTTCAGTGAAAGTAAGGGAAGTTTTGCCCTCAATGGTGATGTGGTTGTTATCGTAGATCCAGCAGAGATTGGATAGCTTGAGATGGCCGGCCAGCGACGCGGCCTCGCTGGAGACGCCTTCCATCATGTCACCGTCACCACAGAACGCATAAACGTTGTAATTGAACAGCTCATACCCTGGCTTGTTAAAGTATGAGGCCAGCCAGCGCTCGGAGATTGCCATGCCAACACTGTTGGCGACGCCCTGCCCAAGGGGTCCCGTGGTGGTTTCTACGCCGGAGACGAGGCGATATTCCGGATGACCGGGAGTTCTACTATCGAGCTGGCGGAAACGTTTAATGTCGTCAAGGGTGACGGAAAGTTGGCCCACAATTTCATAGTTCGGATTCACCGCTCTCACACCCGCGAGATGCAGCAAGGCATAAAGCAGCATGGAGGCGTGGCCATTGGAGAGAACAAAGCGGTCACGGTTGGGCCAAATTGGATTTGCTGGGTCATAGCGGAGAACGCGTTGCCATAGTGCGTAGGCGATAGGGGCGAGCGCCATCGGGGTTCCGGGATGACCGGAGTTGGCCTGCTGTACGGCGTCCATGGCTAGAGTGCGGATGGTATTGATGGAGAGCTGGTCAATATTGCCGGCGTTCTTGATGTCCTTACTCTGCTCCGCGACCTGGGGGACCGTCAGGGAAGTGGCCATTGTCCTTGGAACTCCTTCGGGGGATAAAGACAGTCAGGACAGCGCTGTCACTGAAGATAAGCCTAAACCATAATCAAAGTTTAAGGTCTTCATTTTAGTGATGCAGCGAATCCCGTTCAGTTGCAGCGATTTCAACTGCCACGAACGATTTTTTCACAGGCAGGCAAAGGCGAGAACCGGGAAAACTCGCAGATGCGGCGGATAAGCATAAGGCGCGGCCAGTTTTGGCCGCGCCTTATGATCCTGAAGAGGCAAAAGGAATTTATTCTGAAGTCCAACTGGCGGTGACACCCCCTTGGCAACCACCGCCAGCCGGTGCTTCTCCGTTCATCCTGTGTATTAGTGATCCTGAGGTGCTGAACGTTACAAACGAGGCAAAAAAAAATTTTTGGATAGAAATGCTGCAGAAAGTTCAAGGGCCAGAGCTTCCGGGTCTCTGGCCCTTAAATAGCAGTCGACGGATGAGCCTGCTTCTGTAGCAGTAGAGTCGGCGGGTGGCCGGGAAATATAGGCTAAAAGTAGAAATTAGAGATTTCTTATGATGAAAAGTGGAGCCGACAAAAAGCCACCATAAATGTTAAGGGCCAGAGCTTCCGGGTCTCTGGCCCTTAATTAGCAGTCGACGGATGAGCCTGCTTCTGTAGCAGTAGAGTCGGAGGACGGTCTGAAAATATAGCGGAATGACAATTTTTTAACTTTCTTCTACAGGATTGCGGTTTCGTGCAGCAGGGCGCCCTTGGCAAAGCGGTCAAAGCCTAAGACAGAAACATCGCTGACTACGCCGGTATTACCGTGTAAGATCAAGTCGCTCAATATCTTACCGGTGGCAGGCGCGTGCATCACACCATGTCCGCTGAAGCCATTGGCCAGGTAAAAACCGGGTACCTCTGCGACCCCGCCAAGAATGCAATGGTGATCTGGAGACATTTCATACAGTCCCGCCCATGCGCGCTTTGGGTTTACAGGCAGATTTTCAAAAGCAGGCACACGATTGGCTGCCAGGATCAGGATTCTTTCCACAAATGATGGCTCAAAGTCCGGTTTATCACTGGTTTCTTCAGGATCATTCCAAGCCAGGAGGAACCCACGCCCTTCCGGACGGAAATGAAAGCCGTTAGACATATCAATGATCATGGGCGACGAATGAGGAAAGTCATCAAAGGGCTCAGACGGCACCAGCATCCGACGGAGCGGAGTTACCGGGAGATTGATTCCCACCATCCCGGCTACTGAAGCCGCCCACGCGCCAGCAGCATTGACAACCGTACGAGTGGAAACTTCGCCGCGCGTGGTACTGACCGCTGAAATGCCGTTCTGGTCTTTATGTATAGCGGTGACCTCTGTCTTTTTCCAGAGTGTGGCGCCTTTGTCAACTGCGCTGGCCATGAAGCCATTCATCGCGCTGTAGGGATCGACGAATCCATCGGTAGTACAGAAACTCCCGCCCAGGATGTCATCAGAACGAAGCTGCGGATACCGGCCGGTGATCTCGTCGGCGGAGATCATGCGCGCGGTTTCCAGGCCGAGCGCTTTTTGCTTCTCAAAGTTTGTATGGAGATACGCGAGATGTGATTCTTTGGTAGCTACGAACAGATAGCCCTGTGGGCGGTACTCTGCGGGATAGCCGAGACTCTCATCAAAACGGGCGTAGAAGGGAATGGAATAGAGCGACATCTGGATGTTCACCGGAGTGGAGAACTGAGCTCGCACGCCGCCCATACTCTTTCCGGTGGAACCCTTGCCCTGCGAAGATTCGCGTTCAATCACCAATA
>DASUBD010000329.1:0-6955 GCA_035763445.1 Candidatus Angelobacter sp. | reverse complement strand
TTCATTTTCAAACTGTGGCAGGCAGATAGGTCCGGTCTGTCGTTCCTGTTAGCAGCTTATAATAGGCAGTCCATCGAGCTCTGAAGGTCTGTGCCTGATTCGGCAAATCCTCGCTGGTGGCGCAATGATCGCCTTCGCGTTTGCAATGGATGGAGGACATCGAACAACATATGTCAAAAGACGTGCTATCGGTCGGAACGCTTTCAGCTCCACAAGGGCAAAAGCGGTACGGTGTGAATGAATTTTTGGTCGACCGTCAGCCGTACCGGCTTCCGATGTGGCTCATCAATGGAGTCGGCGAAGGGCCGACGCTCGTCGTGACAGCTGGCGTCCATGCGGCTGAGTATGCCAGCATCGCGGCCGCGCTCGAACTCGGACGCTCTCTTGATCCAGGCACCCTTTCCGGGCGCGTGATCGTGGTCCCGATTGTGGATATGCCGGCGTTCAGTGCGCGTTCTATTTACGTCTGTCCTCTCGACGGCAAGAACCCGAATCGCATATTTCCCGGGAATCCGCAGGGTAGTGCTTCCGAACAGATCGCCGATTGGGTGTTTCGCAACGTAATGTCGCAGGCCACTAATTACGTAGATTTACATGGCGGAGATTTGATCGAAGCATTGGTTCCGTTCACAATTTTCTTTCGCACTGGCGACAAGCATGTTGACGAAGCGTCGCTGGAAATGGCCAGGGTCTTCGGCATTCATTTTCTGGTGTGCAGTGAGACCCCTGGGTCAACATTCTGCGCGGCATCACGCGCGGGCATTCCGTCCATTTTGGCTGAAGCCGGCGGACAGGGAATCTGGACGGCCGAGGATGTCCGTTGCCATACGGATGGCCTTAACCGGCTGATGCGCCACCTGAAAATGATTCCAGGTGATGCTTTGGAGGCCACGACGTGCACACTTCTCGAACGGTTTCTTTGGCTGCGTAGCGAACACGAAGGTTTCTGGTATCCCGCCATCGCGGTGAACGATCGAGTAAAGGCCGGGCAGAACCTGGGCTGTATTAAGGATTGCGAAGGGCACGTGCTGCAAACGGCGATCAGCCCGGCCGATGGCATCGTTCTTTTCATCGTCTCGTCGTTAGCGATCAACCGGAGCGATCCTTTGTTGGCAGTCGGTGCATGACTCCGTAGTCAGATGTATTCTGACGAATTTGCTGGTAACTCACTGATTCAAACAGAGGAAATTGGGGTGGGTAGTGGGGGTCGAATGTCCTGTTTCACGGGATTTCAAATACTTAAACAGGCACGGGTGGCACCAAAAGCGCTGTTTGGAACCCTTTGGACAACGAATGGACGGTAGTTTGGACGGTAACGAATCAACGTTCCGGTCGTAGGAATTTAGCGCACAGGTCGTGGGATTTGCCCACTACCCAGGCGGCAAAAGCGTATGGAACTCTTTGGACCACGAATGGACGGTAGTTCGGAAGGATGAATTGCCTTGACGCACCCATTGGGCATCATTTCCGAACGTTCGAACAGGCTCTGCGGCCATTCGAGGCGGAAGAGTTCGGATTTCGGTCGCATTATAATCAACTGCAAGTCTGGTCAGGCACAGCCCGAAACGATGGAATGGTGGCGAAGAAGGGACTCGAACCTCAGAGTCCCGGCAACTCTTTTACCCGCAACAAAATAGCGACATCTATTGAATACACGAGACATCCGGATTTTGCAATGGAATCAACTGGCTCAACACGGTCATCCCGTTCAATAAGATTTTGCTTCTTGCGGACACCATGTTGACGGCCTAGGACGGGTGAAGTGGACACCACAATGATGCGCGCTTCCAATTCAAGCATGAGCCGTGAGGAAAGTCAGATTGCCGATTTACGGATACGCCTCTTGCGATCAAGCTGATCTGCCGCACGGTGGCAGCTATCGAGTCCCCAATTGTGATACGTAAATCAGCAATCGATTCCCGCGAATCTCCTTAGCGAACTTCGAGAGCGCAGCCCTGAAAAGGCTGGCGTCGGCGGTTCGATTCCGTCCCTGGCCACCATTTACAAATCAACAACTTACAGGCCCACGTAGAATCTTGTACCAATTTTGTACCGCGCCGACCCGGCGGAGCAGTCCCATTTTTTTTGCGTTTTTCGCTCCCAAATTGCGCGAATACCCGACCAGCCCTATGCTGGACGCCAATCCACGACGATCAGTGGAGAGCTCAATGCTGACCATCCACACTATTCAGTGTGCCAGCACCGGCGTACTCTGCTGCCTTAGTCCCCTCGACTCTCCGCAGTCGAGAACAGGGCAGGTCACGTTGATTTGGGCTGAAATTGAGTCGTTTGGTATGCAAATTGCCGCGTGGGGGTACAATCAAGAGCATCTAATCTTCCGTGTTAACTGGTATATCCGGCCAACGGCATTCCAAGGATCAGCCAAATTTGACAGGGGTATGATGAGCGACAAGCCGTCCAGCAGTCGTGAAAGGATCGAAGAGATCAAGCGGTTGCTCACCCAGATTTCGGCCATTCGGGGAGCCTGCGAGCTTGATCTTCTCGTTTTCTTACATCGGCATCCTCGGGTACTTTTAACCAGCGACCAGCTCGCCGCATTTCTGGGATACGACATGAAAAAGATCGCAAATGCGATCGAGGCGTTCATCGACGGCGGGCTCTTGGAACGAACTCAGAATCCTGCGCATGCTGCTCGCCTATACGTTCTGGTGCTGGATGGCCCGCAGGGCGGAGAGCTTACAGGCCTTTTGAAGTTGGCTTCTACAAGACAGGGCCGGCACGACATTCTCGAGCTTCTCGGTCGTGGGCAATCTGAGACTGCCGTTGATAGCGTTCAAGAAAATCGCAGGCTGCATGCCATCGCCTGAGTCGACAGCCACGGAGGTCACCTATGCCCGGCTCTGATCTCGTCCGGACAGGTATTGCCGGCCTCGATGACCTTTTGCCGGGCGGAATTCCGCGGAGTAACGTCATTTTGGTGGAAGGCGCAATTGGCGCCGGCAAAACCACGATGGGCGTTGAATTCGTATATCGGGGCGTAAGCGAGTTTGATGAACCTGGCATTATTGTCGTCTTCGAGGTTTCGCCGGACAAGATAATGCGCGATGCTGCAGGGTTCGGGTGGGACCTCCGAAAGCTGGAAAAGCAGGGCCGCCTGAAAATCGTGTTCACCACGCGCGACGTATTGCGGCAGGAACTGCAGCAAGCAGACAGCGTGCTCCTGGATGAAGCGGCAAAGATCGGCGCGCGGCGCATTTTCATTGACGGCGTGGGTCGCCTTGTTGGCGGCAACCATACGGTGGAGTCACGGTCGGCGTTTCATGTGCTTACCGAGGGCCTTCAGCGCGAAAATCTCACGGCAATCCTGGCGGTTGAAGCATCGTCACTGAATGAGAACTCGGCGTTATCCCTTCCCGAAGAATCGATTGCTGATACCGTCATCAGGCTCAGGATGGAAGATGCTCAGCGCGCGGTAAGCCGCTCCATTGAAATCGTGAAATCGCGTGGGCAGGATTTCCAAATGGGACGCCACACGTTCCGCATCGTTGACGGCCGGGGTATCCACGTGTATCGCCGCGTACAGGCCCCCCGCAAGCCAAGCCGTGACCGCGCCGCGGCCTTCGATCCTAACACCCGGCTCTCATCGGGAATCCCTGGCCTCGATGAGATTATCAATGGCGGATACTTTGTGGGCAGCACCACTGTTGTGGCCGGAATCTCAGGTGTAGGCAAGAGCGTGATGGGGCTCCAGTTCATCGCCGAAGGGGCGCGACGGGGCGAGCGCAGCCTGATGCTCAGTCTCGATGAGCAGGTCGAGCAGATTCTGCGCAACGCCGCCAGCATAGGGATTGATTTGCCGGTGCAAATCAGGAAAGACCTGATTCGCGTAGAGTATGAACCTCCCCAGGAGATCGAGGTCGATGTGCATTTCCATCACATCGAGGAACTGGTCAAAGAATTCAAGCCTAAACGGGTTGTCATCGACAGTCTCTCCACTTATGGCTCCAGTCTCGGCACCGGGGGAAGAGTTTTCCGTGACTTCTTTCATGCCCTTGTAGCCTTGATGAAGGAACAGCAAATCGTCGCTGTGTACAATCACGAAAATCCCGAGATGTTGGGAATGAATTCGATGATGGGCGACTTCGCAATGAGCTCGCTCGTGGACAATATCATCCTTATGAACTGGGTTGAGCTGGGCGATTCCTTCCGCCTGGGCATGACCATAGCCAAAATGCGAGCGAACCCTGTGGATCGGATCACGCATGAATGCGAAGTTACTAATGGAAAGGGCATGCGGGTCCTTCCGCGGCCCTTGGCGGTGAACAGGAAGCCATTCTCTACTTATGCCGGCCTGGTATCTCGGGCTCCCGAGCGGCGTTCAAGAAACGGTGAAGGTACCGGCCCCAATGAATCCAGCGACTAACATTCTTTTCACTTCCGATCTTTGGCTGAAAGCGCTGGAGAGATATGCCAGCGACACACGTCTTAGCGTCACACTCTTTGACGTCAATGGACGCGTGGTTTTTGGGCCGATCCATCCGACGCCCTTGTTCCAGTTGTTCGAAGAGCAAGGATATGATCCCGGCATGTTTGCCGAGTGCGCCCGTCGTTGTCTCGCCCAAACTGACAGCCGGCCCGCTGTGGTGGTATCCGAGGTGTACGGATTGGCTACCGTCGGGACTTCGCTGGTGCTGGAGGGCCAAATTGTGGGCGCTGCTGTGGGAGGCTATGCTTTCGTTGATTTCTCCCAATTATCTGAGGTTCAGCGCTTGGCGAAGGACGCCGGCATCAAGTTTGAGCGACTCTGGGAAGTGGCGCGCGCGCAGAAGCCGGTTCCGCAACAACGGTTGATACTGAATGGCGAGCTGCTGCAAGTCTTGGGAGACGCGCTCCTTCGCGAGAATTATCGCACCCGCCAATACGAAGGCGCAGTGTCGAAACTGGAAGACACTGTGAAAGAGAGAGCGCGGATACATCACGAGTTACAGCACACTGCATGGGAGCTGCGCGAGAACCAGGAACGCCTGGCGAGAGAACTGGCGGCTACGCAACAATTGCAGGCAGCCAGTTCACTGTTGATTGAGGGCGGCAACTCGGATGCTCTCTATCAAAAAATCGTCGACGCCGCCGTTGTCATCATGCAGTCCGACATGGCGAGTCTCCAGGTGCTTCATCCGGAACGCGGACTGAGAGGAGAACTTCGGCTGTTGCATCAACGCGGGTTCAGCCCGCAAGCCGCCGCGTTCTGGAAGTGGGTGCGCCTGGATTCGGAGAGCTCTTGCGGCGCTGCGTTACGGGCAGGGCAACGAGTCATTGTGCCTGATGTGGAAACGTGCGAGTTCATGACCGGAAGCGAGGATCTTAAGCACTACCGCAAGATGGGCATCCGGGCGGTGCAATCCACGCCGCTCCTCTCGCGTGACGGGCGCTTGCTGGGGATGGTCTCCACGCACTGGAGTAGTTCTCACAGCCCGGCGGAAAGCCAACTGCGAATGTTCGATGTTCTTGCCCGCCAGGCCTCCGACCTCCTCGAACATAACCAGGCGGTAGTGGCCATGGCTTCGCTGGCGGCGATTGTTGAATCGTCGGAGGACGCCATCGTCGGCAAAGACCTGAACGGGGTCATCACCAGTTGGAACAAAGGAGCAGAACGTCTGTTCGGGTATACGGCGCCGGAAGCAGTCGGGAATTCGATCACCATACTGATTCCCCCCGACCGGCTCGATGAGGAGCCCGTCATTCTGGAGCGCATCCGGAACGGAAAATCCATTGAGCACTATGAGACCGTGCGCCGCCGCAAAGATGGAGAGCTTTTCGATATCTCGCTGACTGTTTCTCCCATCTACGACAGCCAAGGCCGCATCGTTGGCGCATCCAAGATCGCTCGGGACATTACCGAGCGCAAGAAGGCGGAGGAAGCCCTGCGCGAAGCCGGTGAGCGTTTTCGTTTTATGGCTGAATCCATGCCGCAAAAAATCTTTACAGCCCAGCCCAATGGCGAGATCGATTATTTCAACCGGCAGTGGATGGAGTACACGGACATCACCTTCGAACAGGTCAAAGAGTCCGGCTGGATGCAGTATATCCACCCGGACGACGCGGCGGAGAACGCTCGCCGCTGGCAGCACTCAATTGATACTGGAACGCCATTCTATTTCGAGCACCGGCTCCGTGGCGCCGACGGCGTCTATCGCTGGCACTTCAGCCGCGCCGTTCCTATGCGCAATGCTGATGGCGACATTACAATGTGGATCGGCTCGAATACTGATATTCAACCGGTGCGGGACCAGGAGGATCGGCTGCGCAAAAGCGAGAAAATGGCCGCAGCCGGCCAGCTTGCCGCCTCTATGGCGCACGAAGTCAATAACCCTTTGGCCGCAATCACCAACGCGCTGTACCTGTTGGAGAAAAACGCGAGCCTGGATGACGCGGCCCGTTTTTTCCTGTCCACAGCCGCTACCGAACTGGCCCGTGTGTCTCGAATTGTCAAGCAGAGCTTGTCGTATTACCGCGTGGGAATAACTCCCAGTAACTTGAATCTGGGCAAGATCGTGAACGAATCCCTCAAAATCTTCCACGAGAAGATTCTGAAGGCCGGCGTTGAGCTAAACCCGAGGATCCATTGTGACAGGGGCCTGGTCGGCTTCCCGGACGAGCTTCGCCAGGTGGTAGATAACCTGCTGCTCAACGCCCTGGAAGCGATGCCGAGTGGAGGACGCTTGAGCATATCTGTCCGTGAATCATTTGACTGGAACGACCAACATCATCATCGAAGCGGCGTGCGGCTGACGATCGCCGATACGGGCTCCGGTATCTCCAGAGAGCATCGGAAGAGGATTTTTGAACCGTTTTTTACCACCAAAGCTGAGAAAGGGACCGGGCTTGGGCTTTGGGTTTTACAGGGAATTATCTCGAAGCATGAAGGAACCATGAGCCTGCGCACTTCTGACAAGAAGCATAAGAGTGGAACGGTCATATCCATATTCCTTCCCTC
>DASUBD010000328.1:0-14562 GCA_035763445.1 Candidatus Angelobacter sp. | reverse complement strand
CTCCTTTGCCAGTTCATGCACCTCGTTGAGCTGATAAAAGTTCATGAGATCCACGTGCCCCGCGAGCGTCTGCCGCTCTTTGCCTTCCACCAGGAATTTGACCTTTGTAATGCCGGGAACATTGGCAGCAAGCGTTTCAATTAATGATGTCAGAGTCATTTCTTCCAGCAGCACGCTCGAAGGATGGCCATCAGCAAATGGCGCGGTTGTGTCAATGAGCAGCGTGTCGTCGTTGAGAACATATACCTCCTTGATATCTGCCCCGCTGGCCAGGGGATGAGGCGACGGCGACTGGTGATATTGTGCCAGCACGGCGCGGAGGGCAGCTCGCGCGCGCAGATCACGCTCCTCCGGCATAAAAGTCTCTGTCCTGCGCCAGCGCAGCGCCATGTCTTCGTCGTAAGCCACCAGCACTGGAATGCTTTCTTCCTTCCCTTGGGTCTCCGGAGCGTCAGGAGCAGTGGCCAGTCCTTGCTGCGTTTTGGCCTCTTCAGAATGGCGGAGTTCAATGATAAAGATCCCGGCAATCAGGATGGCAGCCAACAGAAATGAAATGGTGATTTGGAAATGCCTGGGAATCACTTGCGAACTCCCAGCTGACTCCGCACCTGGGCGATTCCGGACGCAACGGCCGCGGCCACCGCATCTTGTAATCGGGCACTTTCGAGCGAGTGGAAATCAGAGCGGTCCGTGGCAAGCTCCACGGCAATCGCCGGAGCCACAATGTTGTTCAGCGGCCGCAAAAAAGCCCCGAGTTCCTGGACCTTGAGGTCTTTCTTTCTCAGCTCGCGCGTGACCGATCCGGCAATGGCATTGCTGTTTTTGAGCACCGGCGCCTGGGCTGTATCCCAGGGAAGAAATCCGCTCACAGGCTGCTGAACCGATGGCAGAAGAGGAGAGTAGACGCGCACGCCTTTCCCCGGCTCGCCTGCATGTACCGCGATGTAGAGTGAGGCTCTCTGCTGGTTGCACAACTCGGCACGGCGCTCCAGGGGAATGCCAATATCAGAATCGCGCAGCAGGTGCGCGGCAATGCCGCGGTCCTGCAGCTCTTTTCGTAACAGCCGCCCTAGAGCGAGCGTCAGATCTTTTTCAAAAATATGCGGGGCAAACACCACGCCTCTGTCGTCGCCGCCGTGGCTGGGATCGATGATCACAAGAAATTCCGGCTGGGTAGTTTTTTCAGCTCCAGCAGGTGTTGGGGAAGGGCTCGCTGAGGCCGCTGGCGATGGACTCGGCGTCATAAATCGCGGTTGCTGACTTGCATCCGAAAAGCCGCGCCAGCAAAGCAGCATCCCGCTCACTATGGCCACCCGGATGAAGTAGGGCCTACTCCAGAGCATAGATAGTCAGTCCGCTCAGGAGCTTGGGATAAAAATCAGTGGATTTCTGCGGCAGAACCTCTCCGGCGAACGCAATATTGCTCACCTGCTGAATCTTGGCCCCATTCATCAGGAAGGCGACATTGGCGCCCTGCCGTACCCAGGAGATCGCCTCGAAGGCATCGCGCTCATATTTGACGTGTTCCTGATTGCGAATGGCTTCTTCTGAAATGCCCAGAATGCGTTCGAGCAGAAGTTTATGAAGTTGCACAACGTCGAGCTCGCGCTGGCGTTCAGAAACGCCTTCTAAAGCGTCCTGAATGGCGCGCTTTTTTGCCCGCATTAAATATGGCCCCTGGCGAGTGACAGCGACAAACGCCGTCCCGTTCTCACCCGCTTCTTCCAGAAGAGTAGTAGCACTGCGGCTTTCAGTTCGTAAATCGATGCGATCGATATCAAAAAACCGCTTCGATGCTTCCAGCATGTGCTCGCGGTCAAACGCGGCCAGACCGTGCACGATGCGGTGGGTGGGAAGAATCACCAGTCCGCGACTCTCCATTGGCACCAGCGTCATCATCACGAATTCATAGGGAGCGTCAGTTTTCGTATGCCCGGCTTCTTTGCGGCGCTCATCGCGATAGGCGAGGGAGGTCTCATAGCGGTGATGGCCGTCCGCAATGAGCAGCTTTTTGTCCCGCATCTTGCCTTGAACAGCGGCGATCAGCCCAAAATCAGCGATCCGCCAGACACGATGCAGTACTTCATACTCGTCCAGCATCGAGATATCTGGGTCCTCTTCAGTCTTCCTGGCCAACAGCTTATCGATGGAGCCATCAGAGTCGCTATAAAGCATGAAAATCTGGCCAAAGTGCGCCTTGGTCGCCCGCAGCAGGTTTAGCCGGTCAGCGCGCGGCTTGGAAAGGGTTTGCTCGTGCCGGAAGACTATACTGTCAACATAGTCGTGAATGCGGCCGAGTGCGATGAGTCCACGGCGTTCCGCCAGATCACGGGTTCCGGGCACTGTAAAGGTCTGGGAATAAAGATAAAAGCCCGGTTCAGAGTCCTGCTTCAGGATGCCGCCTGAGCGCCAGTCGTGAAGGTATTCCGCGGCGCGAGTGTAAGCGTTGAATGCTGGCGTGTCGGTTTCGCCAGACTTCCCCAGAATAATCCGGACCAGATTGTGAGGACTCAGGCCATAGTAGCGGGACTGCATCTCCGGGGTGATCTTGTCATAGGGCTGAGTAACAACATCCTCCAGCTTTACCTGGTTGGGATCATAGCGAAGCGCTTGAAATGGAATGATTTCTGCCATCTGCTCTTTCGGGGACCTACTGCATTCTATCAAGCAGACGGGAAAACCTGCTGTATCCGGAATACATCAAATCAACCAGGACGGTGGCGCGTTCAAAGCCGGCCGAGCTGTTTGAAGTTCCAGTATTCAACGTTACTATCGCTGTGGTAACATCGCCAAAAATGAGGTTTCATATGGCCCGCTCTGAATGCTGCGGGTATGGTGCAACCCATCCCCCGATGGCTCGTCGTTCCGTTCTTTCCCGGACCCTGGCAGTCCGATGCATGATCGCGCTGGCACTTGCCGCCGGTCTTACCGTAAAAGCTGCGGCTCAGGACGATGTAAACGTGCATATTCAACCGCGGCCAGAAGCTACCAAACCTCCTCAACCTGTTGACGCCAAACAACCTGCTGACGCCGGCAATGCCACCGATGATCCCGGTCTCAAGCTGAACCACGGCAAACCCATGCAGGTGGACGTGGATTTGGTTCTGGTGAATGTCACTGTCACAGACGATTGGAACCGCATTGTCACCGGCTTGGACAAAACCAATTTCGCCATCATGGAAGGTAACGAAGTGCAGCAGGTGAGGCATTTCTCCAACGAGGATGCACCCATATCCCTGGGCGTGATCTTTGATATGAGCGGCAGCATGTCTGACAAGATTGAACAAGCCCGCGCAGCCGTAATTGAATTCTTCAAGACCGCCAACCCGATGGACGAATTCTTCATGATCACTTTCAACGACCGGCCGGAGATGCGTGCCGATTTCACCAAGTCAGTTGAAGATGTGCAGGGAAGGCTGGTTTATACAGTGCCGAAAGGCACCACCGCGCTTCTGGATGCCATTTACATGGGCGTGAGCAAGATGAAAGACGCCCATAATGCGAAGAAGGCGCTGTTGATTATTTCAGACGGCGGCGACAATCACAGCCGCTATACGGAAAACGAAATCAAGTCGATGGTAAAGGAAGCTGATGTACAGATTTACGCCATCGGCATTTTCAGCGCCGCTCCCTCGCAGCCGGAAGAAATTGCGGGTCCAGCCCTGCTGGGAGAAATCACCAACGTCACAGGCGGACGCTTGTTTACCATCAGTAATCCCAATGAACTGACGGATGTGGCTACGAAGATTGGAATAGAGCTGCGCAACCAATATGTGCTCGGATACCGTCCAAACAACAAGGCCAGAGATGGCCACTGGCGGAAAATCAAGGTAAAGCTGCTTCCGCCCAAAGGTCTGCCACATCTGAATGTTTACGCCAAGACGGGATACTATGCACCTTCGCAATAAGACGGTTATTCGGGTCCTTTTTGCAGTCTGGTTGCTGGCATTTGCAACCGCGGTTTTAGGGCAAAGCCAGCAGCCCGCTTCCTCTGGCCCCACCAAGGTTCAAGCCACCCCAGTTCCTTCTGATGTGGACCCCTCTGACCCGGCTGTGCCGGTATGGGCTCGTCCTGCTGTGCCGGCAACCGCAACTCAGCCTGCTACGGCTGCAAATACGCCATCCAATACCCCTTCAAAGACGCAGCCAGGGACGCTGCCGCCAGATCTGCAGCACGAAGGCGGCGTGGTTGGGCAGGTGACCAAGGGCGATAAGGGCTTTGTCTATCGCCAGCAGGTGGAGGAAGTTACGCTGCATGCTACCGTCCTTGACCAGAAACATCACATGGTCACTGACCTCGCCCAGCGCGATTTTACAGTGTATGAAGATGGCCAGCCGCAGCAGATCAAGTTTTTCGGGCGCGAAGATGTGCCGGTCTCCATCGGCATTCTGGTTGACAATTCCGGTTCCATGCGAACCAAGCGGAACGCCGTCACCAAAGCTGTGGTGAATCTGGTGCAGGCCAGCAATCCTAACGATGAAGTTTTCATCGTCAATTTCAACGATGAACCTTACCTCGATCAGGATTTTACTGACAGCATCCCCAAAATGAGAGACGCGCTCGAGCGAGTGGATACTCGCGGCGGCACCGCCCTTTATGATGCCGTGTATGCGGCTGCCAACCATCTGGCCCAGGGCGCGAAACAGCAGAAGAAAGTCCTGCTGGTGGTGACTGACGGCGAAGACAACGAAAGCCGCATGTCACTCGAAGAGGCGATTCGTGCCGTCCAGAATGATCAGGGGCCGGAGATTTACACCATCGGCATTCTGGGTGATGAAGGGAAGCAGCGGCGGGCAAAGCGTGCTCTTGAAGCCCTTTCTGTACAAACCGGCGGTGTTGCATTCTTCCCCCGGAACCTGGATGAAGTGGATGAGATCAGCCGTGACGTGGCGCACGATATCCGCAACCAGTACCGCATCACTTACAAACCTACCAATCCGCAGAGCAATGGTGGGTACCGGCAAGTGAAAGTCGTGGCGCACGCTCCCGGATATAAAGACCTTGAAGTGCGCACTCGCACGGGCTATTACGCCAACCAGGAAACAAACCGGGCAAGCACGAAATAGCATCAGCAAACAGCCGGTTCGGTCTTGAAGTCGATGAATTAAAGACTTGCTGGTGGTCGGCTTGTTGGACCCTTTACCATCTCGACACTACGTCCAAAATCATCTCGCGTGAGGCCGTGGGAAACCCTATATTTCGGACAACCATGATGTTTACCCAACCAAGAAGATCTTCTGAAGCAGCCACGGAAAGCGATCGCCTGATGAACGAACTCGGAAAGGTGGAGGGCCAGCTGCAACATTGGATCAGCAGGTCGGACAAAAATGCTCGCCTTTTCCGCCAAGATCCCATTGCTGCTTTACGGGCGGCCGGTCTGGCGATTGAAGATGATCTGATGTGCGAACTGGAAATAATCATGCGTGGCATCGCACAAAAGCTCAAATAGTTCAGACCCAGCAAAAGCCTTGAGACGCAGATTTGTCCACGCCTGAGTTCCTGGTTTTCCGCCCAACAGGATTAACGCGAAGCGCGTGCCGCAGTGCCCTCATTGATGTCAGCGAATGAGAATTTTATGGCCACGTTCGGGTACTCCTCACCATTCAGTTCCGCATACGGATAAATGAAATAATTCAGCCTCTGGCCGTGCTGCCTGGGGCTGAGTTCCAGGTCTCGGCCCACTGTAAATTGCATCCGGTTAACGTCGTTTGCGCCAAAAAAATATTCTCGTTTGTTCTGCTGCCAAGCTTCGGAAATGTCCACCGGGAACCAGCCGCGTTCAGTCGTATAGAACTCCGCCCAGCAGTGATAACCGGCAACATCAGATGCGGTCTTGTTTTCCGGTACGGCGAAGCCGATCTCAAACCTTGCCGGAATGTGCTGTGAGCGGGCCATGGAGATGAAAAGAGAATGAAAGTCGGTACAGTTTCCGTGATGTGAATCGCAGGCCCAGACGGCGTCCCCATGGCCCCATCCGGTGCCGGTCTTGTCATAGCGCATGTTATTGAAGGTGTAATCGTATATTGCGCGGGCCTTCAGCATATCAGACATTCCCGGCTTTACCTGCGTGGCGGCAACTTCCGCCGGTTTGCCCGTAATCGGCACCAAGCGATCAGGTTGCAGGAAGCGGTTCAACTTCCTTGGACGTGCTGGCGAGTTCAGTGACGCGGCAGCAAAGTGTTCCATCCTCACAACCTGATACTTCACGCTGAAATGGTATTCCGGCTTATCTGCTTTTGCGGTGTGCGCGTAGAACATTTTATTTCCATATTCCGGCTCTGAAGTTTCTCGCAGTGGCAGGTCGCCTTCCTTAGAGACAATTTTCACCTGCTGATATTCGTCGGAATGCGCCATTGGAAACCAGATGTCCAGCGGCTTGCCAGGATCTGTGACCCGAACCGCAAAAGAGTAGTCAAACGTAAACTGCCGAGTCTTGGGGGCTTGTGATGGAGAGGCTTGGGGAAAAGCAACAGCGGTGCAAAGGAGAAGGGATGGGACGATGGAAAGCTTTCGCAGCATGGCTGGTTCCTTTCGGCTTAGATGAGATTGACAGTTAGGAAACGTCCGACCGGAGTTTGGCGGATTACTGTCAAGTAAAGCCGTGAGAGGAGCGAGACATTGCGGAGATCAATCTAAAATTTGCCTTCCCATCTGTCAAGGACATGAGAGGCCGATGGGCGCGAGAGATCATGGATAATTGCGTTACTTCAAAAGGCTGGAGACCTGTTGCTCAAGCCTCAGGAAATCTGTGGCGCCCACCTGCCGCCCACGAATGTGGCCTTCCTGATCGACAATGTAGGTAGTGGGCAGGCCCGGCACGCCGCCGTAACCGTCGGCTATCTGCTGATCACCGCGAACCACGGGATAATCCATCTTGTGGTTCCTGTAAAAAGCGCGAAGTTCGCTTTCATTGTCGTCAATGGAAATGCCAATCACCTGCAATCTGCCGATGTAT
Organism: Candidatus Angelobacter sp.; assembly: GCA_035763445.1. Classification (GTDB taxonomy): domain Bacteria; phylum Acidobacteriota; class Terriglobia; order Terriglobales; family Acidobacteriaceae; genus Angelobacter. The sequence continues at coordinate 7,606 of DASUBD010000328.1, read as the reverse complement.
TTCTGCTCCAGCTTCATGAAATCAGGAATTTCTTTCGCACACGGCACACACCATGCGGCCCAGAAATTTACCAGCACGATTTTTCCTTTGTAAACGCCAATGTTGATGTGTTTCCCGTCCAGATCCATCATTGAGAGATCAGGCGCAGCTACCGCGTCCGGTGATGTCGATGTTGTCGAGGTGTGATGCGCGCGATAATGCCCGATTTCAAAGATGACCATGGCCAGGATGGCGGCCAGCAGGAACGGCACTGCTCTACGCATGATGCGCCTTAGCTGCCCTTTTGGACCGGATATCCCTTTTCTGCCCAGTCCGTCCCAAAGCTTGTCCCAAGAAAGAGAACTCGTACATGGGTAAAGCCCATTCTCTTGAGTTCGTTGTAAGCCGGGTGAATGTTGGGACAGTGGGACCAGGGACAGCAGCCGCAGTAGATCACAATAGAAGTGCTGTGAGACAGCGATGCGGCGCGATCATGCAGTTTCTTGAGCCCTTCGGGACGGCCGGCCGGACCCACGAATTCCGCGCCCGGGATGTGGGACTGCTGATAAAACATCTCAGGGCCGACGTAAAAAACCAGCGGCTTTGTTCCTTGTCCAGCTTTCAGGGCCTGGACCAACTCCTGTGGCTGCATCAATACCTTGCTTCCAGCCTGCAAGTCTTTTTGTGCTGCATCGTCCGGAGTTTCGCTGGAGGCGCGCACCGCAAGCGTGAAGGCCATTGCAATGAGAAGGATGGGAAGAGCAAAAGATTTACGGTTCATATGAACGTAACGTATGTTAATTGCCCGCGGAGGGGGTGTGTCAATGAATAGACCACAGCGAGGCGGTGAGAAAGCGCTCGGCGCCTCAATCCTCGAATCGCCGCTTGGGGCCCCGCCATCCCATCAAGGTCATCATCAAATGAGCGATAGCACTTTGAGGCTTTAAGACTATGAAGAACACAGATCTTCTTCGCCAGCACGTGATCAATCTACTCACTAAAGCTGAAGCGCATCTCGACGCGGGCAGCGAGCTCAAGGACTTTCCAATCGAGTTGCGGGGACGCAAACCGGCCGGCGCACCGCATACGCCCTGGCAGCTGCTGGAACACATGCGGATAGCGCAATGGGACATTTTGGAATTCACCTTGAATGCAAAACACGCTTCTCCCAGGTGGCCGGATGAATATTGGCCGAAGAGCGCCGCGCCACCTGATTCCAAGGCGTGGGACAGGAGCGTTAAGCAGTTTACGGCTGACATGGAAGCAGTGAGCAACATGGTCAATGATCCCAAAGTCGACCTGCTAGCCCAAATTCCCCACGGCGATGGGCAAACATACCTGCGCGAGGCCCTCCTGGTGGCTGACCACAACGCCTACCATGTGGGGCAATTGGTGATGGTGCGAAGGATCCTGGAAGGCAAGTAATTGGGGAATTGCGCTGCAGGAGCAGAATTTATCAGGGGCTCAAGAGAAAATGTTCGGCGGTTCGAAGCGTAGCGGCAGAAAGGACGAAAAAGGGGGACGCAGTCTTCCGGGGATCCACGTACCCCCCTTTTAGCAGTCGACGGATGAGCCTGCTGGTTACATAGAGTAATTTGACGTGGAAAAGGTTTCATCAGGTTTATGGGCTAACTTCGGCCCTGCCCGGTCGGTCAGGCAAGGGATTGCGAGATTGGCCTTAGTTCATCTCTCATCGGGACATTTGTTCCGAAGCTAACCTGTTTTGTATTTGTGTTGACAGATTGGATATGGGCCAGCACCAGGATCGCTGCACTGGCGAGTCTTAACCAGAGAAGAGAACAGGCGAAACGTTTGACGTTCTTGTCCGGCTCCAATACTCTGAAAAGTTTGGCTATGTCGACCATAACGGATTTGCAAGTCGCTGAAAACATCACTGAATTGGTAGGACACACGCCCATGCTGCATTTGAGGCGAATGTCGCCCCAAGGGGGCGCACAGGTGTTTGCCAAGCTGGAATATTTGAACCCCGGCGGAAGCGTAAAAGACCGCGCCGCCATTGGAATGATCCAAAAAGCTGAAGCTGAAGGACGATTAAAGCCCGGCAGCACCATTTTAGAGGCAACTGCCGGCAACACCGGGATCGGGCTGGCGTTAATTGGCATTAATAAAGGCTACCGCGTCATTGTTTGCGTGCCGGAGAAATTTGCCGAAGAGAAAGTCAAGGTGATGCGGGCTCTTGGAGCGGAAGTTATACGCACACCTGATGCTGCAGGGATGCAGGGTGCAATCGCCAAAGTCAAAGAGCTGGCGGCCACCATTCCCGGCTGTTTTACCGCCCTGCAGTTTGAGAATCCCGCCAATCCTGAATTCCATCATGACACCACAGCGGCAGAGATCTATGAGCAGATGAACGGGCGGGTGGACGCTGTGGTTCTGGGCGTAGGCACTGGTGGAACTTTCAGTGGGATAGCCCGGTACATGAAAGAAAAGAATCCCGGAATTTACTGTGTCGCGGTTGAAACTCAGGGCTCTGTGCTGCAGGGCGGCAAGCCTGGGCCGCATAAGGTGGAAGGGATCGGGAGCAGCTTCATCCCTGAGACCTTTGATCGCAACGTATGCGATCAAATCATCATGGTCACCGACAAGGACGCGTTTGCCACCGTGGCGGAACTAGCCAGGAGCGAAGGAGTGCTGGGTGGATCCAGCGCGGGAGCAAACGTTTTTGCTTCTGTGCAGGTTGCGAAAAAACTTGGCCCTGGCAAGCATGTGGTCACGGTTATTCCGGATTCCGCCGAACGGTACATGTCAAAAAACATCTTTGAGGGTGGCGAATAGGTCAAGCCGGGCAAGGAGCATAACGAGAGATGGCAAAAAAGAAGGCGGAAGCGCCGCAGCGGAATGAGAACAAACCCGGTTTTGCTACCAGGGCTATCCACGTGGGCCAGGAGCCAGATCCTTCCACCGGCGCGGTGGCGGTGCCCATCTTTGCCACGTCGACCTATGTTCAGGAAGAGCTGGGCAAACACAAAGGATACGAATACGCACGGGTTTCCAATCCCACCCGCACTCGGCTGGAACAAAACCTGGCTTCCCTTGAAGGCGGCAGTTCCGCGCACGTGTTTGCCAGCGGCATGGCGGCAACCGTTGCCGTTACCCAGTGTTTTCTCAAGCAGGGCGACCACCTGCTTTGCGGACACAACGTGTACGGTGGAGTGCCACGGCTTTTCAACCAGGTAATCGCAAAGTATGGAGTTGAATTCAGCTACGTCGATACCTCAGACCTTGATGCTGTCAAGAAGGCCATGCGCTGGAACACACGCATTGTGTGGATTGAGACGCCGACCAATCCTTTGATGGTGCTCAGTGACATCAAAGCTGTTGCCGCCCTGGCACACGCCAAGAACGCAGAGCTGGTGGTGGATAACACTTTCATGTCGCCCTATTTCCAGCAGCCTCTGGCATTGGGGGCTGATATGGTGGTGCATTCCACAACCAAATTTCTCAACGGCCACAGTGACGGTCTGGGCGGCGTGGTGGTTACCACCAAGCCAATTCATGCGGAAAAGCTGGCTTTCATGCAGAAAGCGGCCGGAGCCATCATGTCGCCCTTTGAGTGCTGGCTGGTGCTGCGCGGTGTGAAATCGCTGGCCGTGCGCATGGAGAAGCATGACCAGAATGGTCGGGCCGTAGCTGAGTTTTTGCGCAATCACAAAAAAGTCAAAAAAGTGATGTATCCGGGATTCTCTGACCATCCGCAGTACGCGCTGGCGAAGAAGCAGATGAGCGGCTTTGGTTCCATGATCACCTTTGAGACCGGCTCACTGAAAAACGCAAAGAAGATGCTGGCCAAAGTACGCGTTTGCACTCTGGGCGAATCACTGGGCGGGGTGGAGTCACTGATCTCCCATCCAGCCACCATGACGCACGCAGCGCTGGGCGAGGAGGGCCGCAAAGAGATCGGCTTGACGGACGGCATGGTCCGGATTTCGGTGGGCAATGAAGACGCGAACGATATCGTCACTGACCTTGACCAGGCGCTGGCGGCGATTTGACACGTGGCCAGGGAATGGGATTCTTCCGCTTATCACCAGCTATCTGATCCGCAATTCGGCTGGGCGCTCAAAGTAATCAGCAGACTCGACGCGCTCAATTTGGGCACGCCCGAACACATTTTGGATGCCGGTTGCGGAACCGGACGGGTCACTGCGGAGTTGCTGCGAAAATTTCCATTCAGCCAGGTGCTTGCCGTTGATGCATCGGAGAACATGGTCGCCAAGGCGCGGAGCACGCTACAGCAATTTGGAGGGCGTGTAACCGTTGAGCAGCGCGATCTGATCGAAATTCCATTCGCTAACGCGTTCGATCTGATCTTCAGTACCGCGGTATTCCACTGGATCAAAGACCATGAGCGCCTGTTTAGTGTTTTGCATCGCTGCCTGAAACCAGGTGGATTCCTTTTTGCGCAGTGTGGTGGTGGTCCGAACCTGAAGAGAGTTCGCACACGGATCCAGCAACTTATTGCCACAGAAAAATTCAGGCAATATTTTAAAGACTGGCAGAAAGTCTGGGAGTATCCCGGACCCGAGTTGACCTCCGAGCGGCTCGAAAAAGCAGGTTTTGAAGACGTTGTTTGTTCCCTTGAAGAAGCCGCAGTCCGCTTTCCAGAAGAAAAGTCATACGCTGATTTTCTGACCGCCATGATTCTGCATCCCTACCTGGAACGGCTGCCTGAGTCAATGGAGGTGGAACTCAAGGGTGAAATAGTTCGGCAGGCGGCCATGGACGAACCGCCCTTCGTGCTCGATTACTGGCGCTTGAACTTGCAGGCACGCAAGCCAAAGTGAATTTCAACGCGTATTTTCGCTGACCCAGTTCAGGTAAGCCTCGCTGCCGTCGCTCACGTCCAGCATGACGCATTCGGGAAGATCGTAAGAATGAAGTTCCTTGATGGCGTCGCGCACAGAGTCAAAAATGTTCAGCCGAGTCTTTATGATCAGCAGCCACTCGGTTTCCTGCTCAATCTTTTCTTTCCAGCGATAAACCGATTGAATTTGCGGAATGATATTCACACAGGCCGCCAATCGCCGTTCCACCAGCGTCCGCGCGATCTTCTCGGCTTCCTGGGGCGAGCCCGCAGTGGTGAGCACAATGCGTGTATCAGTCATTCCGTTGCGGACCTCCCGTCGCGTCAGTTTATCAAGGTTCTCCCGCGCGGCATTCAACCAAAGCTGCAGGATACGCAACTAACTTCAGTGCTGCATTTAACAGATTTGATTCGTGATTCAAAAATGATCGAAGTTGCGCTTGACTAGCAACAGCAGGGGACGTTAACTGAAACGTAACGCGCAAATTGCCGCATCGCCAGCAAACGTGTTGACGGAGAAGAAAGATAAGGATCAGGAGTTCCGTTGAATTCAAAGCAGTCCTGGATCGAATTAATTCGAGTTCGTCTCGTTGACCTTCGCAGCCGGCTTGCCATCTCCACTGCAGCCGTTCTGGCCCTGGTAATGGCATATCACGTTCTATTTGGGGCGAACGGAGTCATCGCCTACCGGCACAAGCGCGAGGAGTCGCAGGAACTGCAGCGGCAGATCGAGACGCTGAAGCAGGAAAATGAGAGTATTCAAAGACAAATCAAAGCCTTGAAAGATGATCCTGAAGCTATTGAAAAAGAAGCACGAGAGAAGCTGAAATACGTCCGCCCTGGGGAGGTTGTCTATACTCTTCCGGCGGCCCGGGCCACGGCATCGCCCTCCCGCGTAAAGTAGCGAAATTGAGGCTTGTACCCATTCCATCTTGTGCAACTACTCAAAATCATTTAGAACAATTCTGCTTGTAACCCGAGATGGAAACCGGACTCCATAGTACCGGCTATTCCTCAACAAACGAATACCCCGGAGAGATCCGTACAGGAGAACAACTTCCAATGAAGAAATTTGCTTTTGCGGTACTCACAATGGCGCTCATGGTATCCATGTCGCTGGCCAAGACCAAGGACGCGCCGAAGGCGAAAACAGAGAAGATCAGTGGCTGGATCAGTGACGCCAAGTGCGGCGCCAAGATCGACGCAGCTTGCGCCAAGAAATGCGCTGAAGCCGGCGAAAAGCTGGTGGTCGTAAGCGATAAAGATAAGACCATCTACCAGGTTGAAAACCAGGAGGCTGTAAAGGAGCACGCCGGACAGCATGTTCGCGTGACCGCCACCAACAACAACGGCACACTCCACGTTGAAAAAGTGGACATGCTGAAGGAAAAGGCCGAAAAAGCCAAATCCGGAATGTAGACCCGTATCTGGTATCGTGAACGGTTAACGCCGTTATACGAGACCTAAAGAACCCCACCCCTTATGGGTGGGGTTTTATTTCGAACAAACTCCCACCGGGGAACGTGCCACTGCGGACTCCGCCAAAAAGTGACTTTTGTACCGTCCATTAATGCGGCTCAGCCGACAGAGAACTGGGTTATGATGAGCAGAAACTCTCAATATAATCAAAAGGCGGTTTTGTGCGACGGAATAACGTCTTTATTTCCATCATTCTGCTGGTGTCTTTTGTGGCCGCGCTCAGCGGGTGCGTGATCTCCCCTCGTTTGATTCCCGGACAGCCTACCCCTACGCCCTCAGCTACACCCACGCCAACAGCCACTCCAAGCCCAACGCCTACTCCCACGCCCATTCCGCCAACGCCTCACGGCAAGCTTTATGTCACGAACCAGGACAGCAATTCCATCCTCCGGTTTGATAATGCTTTGAACGCGACGGGAAATGTGGCTCCTGGCGCGATTATCAGCGGCGCGACTACTACCTTGGCAGCGCCCCAGTTCATTGCGCTCGACGCAACGGCTGACCGGCTTTACGTAGCGAACGCTAACGGGCCTTCAGTCTTAATCTTTGACGGCATCAGCACGAAGAACGGCAATATCGCTCCCACCCGGAACATCATCGGGGCAAACACCCAGTTCGTGACGCCATCCAGTGTGGCGATTGATAAAGGCCGCGACCTGCTGTATGTGGCTGATGGCGTGGATATTTACGTGTTTACAGCATCCACGGCCAATGGCGACCTGGCGCCGACGCGAGATATCGTTGTCAGTTTCAACATCCAGCAGATATTCGTGGACGCGGCAAATGACCGCCTTTACGCGAGCGACGCTGCCACTAATGCCATCGACGTTTTTGATAGCGTCAGCACACTCAACAGCACCCAATCAGCTACCCGCACCATCACCGGCGCCCAGACGCTACTGGCGCAACCCACCGGCATGGCCATTGATTCTTCCGGTAATTTGATCGTCACGAACCAGGGCAATGGCACGATTACCGTTTACAGCAATGCGGCGGGCGCAAGTGGCAATCAGGCTCCAATCGCCACCATCGGTGGTGCTGCAACAACTCTGGCCTCGCCAGCGCAGATCATCCAAAGCTCGGCGGCCAATGAGGTTTACGTGGCAGATTCAACCAGCAATGAGGTCGTGGTGTTTTCGGGAATTGCAGGCCTAACCGGGGGCGCTTCACCCACCCGGACTATCGCGGGGCCGGCAACTACGCTGACAACCGGAACAACGGCCCGCGGTGTCGCCCTGGACGCGACGCGCTAGACTTTTATCGCACCACGCCCTGAAGCGGAGAACTCGCTGTCGCGTAGAGCTTCCGGGGCATTCTGCCGGC
>DASUBD010000327.1:0-5057 GCA_035763445.1 Candidatus Angelobacter sp. | reverse complement strand
CTGAATGAGATCAGCAGGGATCTTACGTCCATTTTGAACCTGGACCAGTTGCTCAAGCGCATTGGCGATCTGCTGCTGAAGATCATTGACTACCAGATGTTTTCCATTCTGCTGCTGGATGAGAGCACGCAGAAGCTGGTGCACCGCTTTTCTGTGCGCTTTAAAGAGAACATCCAGCTCAAGCATGACATTCCGCTGGGGCGCGGCCTGGTAGGCACGGCGGCCCTCGAGAAGAAGCCAGTCCTTGTGGCTGATGTGAGCAAGGACCCGCGATACATCAAGGCGAACCCGGAAACGCGCTCAGAGCTTTGCGTTCCGCTGATCCATAAGGATGATGTGATTGGTGTGCTTGACCTGGAGCATACGCGCAAAGGCTTCTTTACTGAAGAACATGTCAGGACAATGACAACGCTGGCGGCGCAAATTGCCATTGCGGTGGAAAATGCGCGGCTGTACGAACGAATCGCACGCGAAGAACAACGCATGCAACGCGACCTGGCGATGGCGCGCGAAGTACAGCATCATCTGCTGCCGCCGACAGTCCCGAACCTGAGAAATGCCCAGGTGGCTGCACGTTTTAATCCCGCTCACGACATTGGCGGCGACATGTATGACTTTCTTGATTACAAGCCGCCACGCGCCTGTCTTGTGGTGAGTGACGTCAGCGGGAAAGGCGCTCCAGCGGCTTTGTACGCAGCGTTGGTCAGCGGCATTATTCGCAGCGTGGCCGCAGGTGAGCCAGTTCCCGCAACGTTGCTGGGATCAGTGAATCGTGGCTTGAACCAGCGCCGGCTGGACGCCAATTATGTTGTCCTCTGCTGCGCGCTGTGGGATGACGAGAAGTTGACCATGCGTGTTGCCAATTCCGGGCTGCCCCGGCCCATCTATTGTCATGGCGGCCACGCGCACATGATTGAGGCTGCGGGGCTGCCGCTGGGGATGTTTTCTGACGCAGGATATGACGAAACCACCATCCAGGCCAGGCCTGGTGATGTGTTTGTGTTCTTCAGTGACGGAGTGGTGGATGCAAGCAATGAGAAAGACGAGCAGTTTGGCCGCGTTCGCGTGGAACATGTAATTGACAAGCACGCCGGCGAAACGTCGCAGGAAATCGCAGATGCCATCTTTCAGGCGACATCTGATTTTTCCGCGGGAGCCCCGGTTTTTGATGACCAGACTGTGGTGGTTTTGAAGGTTCAGGGATGAGCTTCGTCAGAGTTTCGAATATTAGAAAATCCAAAGAATAGCTGTTGCGCGCGAGAAGAGGCACACAGGTCACATTGGCAAGGTTCTTCTTCCGCGGCACTAAAATTCGGCTAAGCAGCTGATTTCACAAGACCAAGTGTCAAGATATGCAATCCGTTGCAACGCTGCGTGCATTGAAGGACGCCTCGAAATAGAGGATTAAAGACTTTAATCTGATTTTTGTAATTTTCTAATACCGCGCCGAGTATTCTCCCCTCAAGGCTGACGTCGCTAAGCGAAAACCTCGAAGCGAACGCATGACTGATACGCATGCTCATGCGCAGGTGTCGCTATAGAGCGATGTAGCAGACAACCAGAAATCATATCTGGCAATGCCACTTCCGGGCAGCCGCATCCAATCCGCGCTGACAGAGCACCATCGACCTGCGCAGCGGGATGTACGTATTACAAAGGAGCGCAGCCAATATGAGCTTTATTTACCTGCCTAAGGACGCGTCCAAGGCACAGCTGAGAGCAGCCGAAAATGCCCGCAAGAATCGTGCGGAGATCATGAAGGCATACTCGCAGGGAAAGGTGTCTCGTCGCGAACTTATCAAGTGGGGACTCATCACATCCGCCGGAGCCATTGCTCCGATTGGCGGATTGAGCCCTTTCGTTCCCAGCATGCATGCCGATGGCGGCAGCGGTGGTAGTGGCAACGTTGGTAACGGTATTCCCACTGGTGCACCGCCCAGCCCGCTGTTTGGCGTTCAGGCATTCAGCACGCCGATGCCCCGCTTTGATCTGATCCCGCGCGGCACGAATCCGCTGGGTGGAGATCTCACACCTGTTCCGCAGGCGCAGGCAAACCAGACGCAGCAACCGGTTGATCCCGCTTTGGGCGGTGGACTTGGTCCCATTGAAGGCCGTCCTCCGGGGCCAATCTGGGCGCACCAGCAGTTCGGTACGTTCCCACCAAGGGTTTCGGTGGAAATGTCACAGGCCCAGGCGCAGGCCAATACCGTCTACAACCCGGGCGTTGCTTCGCAATTCAACTCCGGCATCGATCCGACTCAGTCCATTCCGCTGAAATTCCATCCCCAGTTCCCCACGCAGGACCCGAACTCGGTTTGGACCTTCAACGGCACAATTCCTCCAAAGTTGGTTCAGGGCCGCTACATGGAGCCAATCCTGTTCCGTCATCACAACCGGCTCCCGGCTGATGTGAATCAGAACAATGGCTTCGGCCGCAACACTATTTCCACGCACGAGCACAACGGCCATCACGGAGCAGAAAACGACGGCTTCACTGGCGCGTTCTTCTTCCCCAATCAGTTCTATGACTATCATTGGCCGATCGTTCTTGCTGGTCTGAACAGCATCAACACGAACGCCACTGATCCCAAGGCTGCAACGCCGGACGACAACGGCGGATCCAGCAAGATCCCCGGCGACTGGCATGAAACCATGTCAACGCACTGGTTCCACGATCACATGTTCACGTTCACTTCACAGAACGTGTACAAAGGCAACGCTGCCATGTTCAACATCTACAGCGCGCTGGATCGCGGTAACGAAAGCATCAATGATAACGTCAACCTCCGCCTGCCTTCCGGCACACTCAAGAGCTGGGGCAATCTGGAGTATGACATTAACCTGATGCTGGCGGAAAAAGCCTTTGACGCCAGCGGCCAATTGTTCATGGACATCTTCCAGTTCGATGGTTTCCTGGGTGATGTAATGACAGTGAACCTGACCTACAAGCCGTTCTTCGAGGTGGAGCGCCGCAAGTATCGCTTCCGCATCCTGAATGCCAGCGTTTCCCGCTTCTTCAAGGTCGCCATTGCTGATGCGCAGGGTAACGAAGTGCCGTTCTTCCAGATTGCGAACGACGGCAACTTGTTGCCAAACGTGATCACGCTGACCGAACTTGACGAGCAGGGCATCGCGGAACGGTATGACATCGTGGTGGACTTCTCCAGGTTCAACATTGGCGACAAGTGCTGGTTCGTGAACCTCTGCCAACATCAGAATGGTAAGAAGCCGCTCGCGGACCTCACGATGGCGCAGGCACTGGCAGGCACTGCAGATCCTTGCGTTGGCAAGTTCCTGGAGTTCCGGATTGTGCGTGACCCGGCTCAGCCCGATCAGAGCCAGTGCTTCAATGGAATGACAATGATTCCGAACCCGGATCTCTCGAATATTCCGGTCTCTCGTACGCGTACGTTCACCTTTGGCAGCGGCGCTTCGCAGCCTCTGGCTGACCTGCCCGAGAATTTCACGACCGGTGCAGGCGGACAGAAAGGACCGTGGGGCGTTGCTACCGATGGCGGCCCAATGCTCAACGCAAGCTGGGGACGCATCTCTGCCGCACCAGGCTACGGTACCCGTGAAATCTGGACGCTGCAGAACGGTGGCGGCGGCTGGGATCACCCGATTCACATCCACTTTGAAGAAGGCCAGATCCTGGCCAGGAACGGCAAAGCTTCGAACGTTCCTGCCTGGGAGAAGGGCCGTAAGGACGTGTACCGCCTGCGTCCAGGTGGAAGTGTAACCCTGACCATGCAGTTCCGTGATTGGGGCGGGATGTTCATGGAGCACTGCCACAACACGGTACATGAAGATAACGCCATGCTGGTTCGTTGGGAAATCGACAACGGAGGCGCGCCGTTCCTGCGTCCGCTTCCCACGCCGGTCCCGACTCCGCAGGGTGTCACCTTCGTGGCTCCGGACGATATCGCTCCGACCGCCTTCTAATCAAGGCATTGCGAGCGCAGCAAAACAAGCCGGCGGGCCGCCCAACAGCGGTTCGCCGGTTCTGACGTAAAGTAATAGATTCTGAAAGCAGCAAGATCACTTCCGGATTTGTCAGGAGATTTCGAAATGCGACGGAGAAGTTGGGTAACCATTACGGCAACCGCTTTGCTGATGGTTTTCGCCATTGCCCTGCTCTACATCCGGCCAGCTCAAGCTGAGAACCGACGCTGGGGCGCCGATTATTTCCCGAACGTTCCACTGGTTGATCAGGACGGAAAGACTGTTCACTTCTATGACGACCTGATCAAGGGCAAAAGCGTTGTCCTTGACATGATTTACACCCACTGCGTGGATTCCTGCCCTCTGGAGACCGCACGGCTGGTGCAGGTCCAGAAGATGCTTGGCGACAAAGTTGGCAAAGACGTTTTTTTCTACTCCATCACCATTGATCCCAAGCGCGATACCCCCAAAGTCCTGAAACAATATGCTCAGAACTATCACGCCGGTCCGGGCTGGACTTTTTATACCGGAAAACGCGAGGACATTGATCAGATCGCTAAAAAGCTGGGCCTGTATTCTGATCCTGATCCCAACAATCGTGATGGCCATCAGCCAGGTGTTCTAATCGGCAATGAGCCCACGCAGCAGTGGATGCTGGATGCTGCAACGGATAATCCGCGCTTCATGTCCATCATGATCAGTGACTGGCTTAACACCTGGAAGAACCGCGGCCAGACCCCGCTGCGTCCTTACACTGAAGCACAAGTCGTGCAGAAGGACGGCCGCTACCTGTTTGCGCGCCATTGCGCAGCCTGTCACACCATTGGTCACGGCGACAAAATCGGTCCGGATTTGGAAGGCGTGGCGGACGTGCGGGATCCTGCGTGGCTGGCTCGCCAGATTGCTACTCCGGACGAGGTGCTGTCATCCAGGGATCCCATTGCAACTGCCCTGTTCAAGAAATACAAGCAGGTGAACATGCCTAACCTGCGGCTGGATCAGGACGAGGTGCAACTCATCATCGGCTTCCTCAAAGATCCTTCGCAGACGGCTCAGTCCAACGATCCTTCGAAAGCAAAGTCTTTCGATCTCGTGGGCAGCCACGGACACTGATA
>DASUBD010000326.1:0-4907 GCA_035763445.1 Candidatus Angelobacter sp. | reverse complement strand
TTCTGATCCAGATGTGAACACGATTGTCTCTCGCATGTTGGCTGCTCAGCAGCGGAACCGGGAACAAGTGAAGCCGCTTACCGTAAAGCGTGACTACCAGCTTCTTGACAAGGAGCAGGCACAGAAAGCCCAGGTGATTGCGCACATTACCTATGTTCCTCCCAACGAGAAGCAGTACCAGATTGAGAGCAGCCATGGGGGCATGGGCGAGAAGATCCTGAAAGACGTGCTGGCTAAAGAAGTTCAACCATCCAAGGACCCTGAGCGTCAGGAGTTTTCCCAGAAGAATTACCAGATCCAGCTTCTACGGACGGAGTCAGTGAACGGGCATGACTGCTACGTTCTCGGACTCACTCCCAGGCGCGACGATAAAGAGCTGATTTCCGGCGAAGTCTGGGTTGATCGGCAGAGCTATAACGTCCGCCGCCTGGAGGGAACTCCGGCCAAGAACCCATCCTGGTGGATTCGTGATCTTCATGTGCTGATGGACTTTGCTGACGTGAACGGCATGTGGCTGCGCACCTTCACATACGCCGTAGCCAACGTTCGCTTCAAAGGCAGATATGAAATGGTGGCCAGAGATCTTGAGTATCAACGTGCGCCAGAGCAGGTTGTCCGCCGCTATCGCCGTTCCCGTCCGGCCATCATGACCGGAGCAGCCATCAACCCTTAAGCGTCCAGGAAGACCCCAGAGTTTTTGTAAGTCTGTCCAGCCGCAAGCTCTTATAAACTCAGCAGACTGCAGCAGACTGCAGCAGATTCAGCATCGCATTACCAACGTAAGTTGCCTGTTCTTATAGCTGCAAGTATTCTTCGTTTCGATTTTCTTATCTTCCGGTACGGCTGGGCGGAGCTCTACAAGGCGTTAGGTGTAGTTCGTTGGAAACTCTCCTTATGCTCCAGTCCAAGTTAGCTCACATTTTTCGGAGACTAATCGTGAACAGGCATTTGATTGTTCCAGCGTCAATGCTCGCAGTGCTGTTGGCCGTCGCAATTCCTGCAAGTGCGGGTAGTGTTACCGGGAAGATCCGATTGGATAAAGTTGCCTCTGCTTCCGCCGGCACTCCGGCAGGCGACAAAGAGCACGTTGTCATCTGGCTGGAAGGCCAGGATGATCCCAAGCCGCCGCAGGATGCGGTAAGAATATCGCAGCGAAATTTGCAATTCTCACCTGATTTCCTGATCGCGGTGAAGGGCCAAAGAGTGGACATGCCGAATGATGACGATGTCGCTCACAACGTATTTTCCTTCACCGGCATGAATACCTTCAATCTCGGTATCTATCCCAAGGGCGAGTACCGCTCGGTAACGTTTGATAAAACCGGGATTGTAGATCTGTTCTGTTCTATCCACCGCGATATGCACGCGCGCATCTTTGTGGTGCCTACCCGCTATTACGCTGGCGCGCTTCCCGGACAGTTGTTCTCAATCAACGATGTTCCTCCGGGCAAATACGTTTTGAAAGCCTGGCATGAACGGTCCCGGATGCTGGAGCGCACAGTGATAGTTCCCAAGACCGGAGTAGTCACTGAAAACCTTGTGCTTGAACCCGGCGCCGCACCCAATGATCCGGTAAAACAAGCTGCCAGGTAACTTAACCAGAGCAATCGAAACAAGAAAGCAAGGAGTCCAAGAGGATGGCCCGCAAGAGGTTTGGTTATCCCTTAAGCGTTGTCGTTGTTGCGCTTGTAGCGATGGCAACCTTCAGTTCCAGAAGTTTTTCCGCTGACGAGAACAGGCCGTCGATGCCGTCCATCAGCCCAGAGATGGTGGATAGTATGAAGGTCCTGCCTGGCGGCCTGGCCGCACTACCGCCGGTTCCCGTACCGCAGGAGAATCCACAGACTGAGGCCAAAATCGAACTCGGCAAGCGCCTGTTCTTTGATACTCGTCTATCCGGCGATTTCAGCAGCAGCTGCGCCACCTGCCATAACCCGACATTCGCATTTACTGACGGTCTTCCGCGCTCCCGCGGATTTGCCGGCAAGACGCTGTTGCGCAACTCGCCCACGGTGCTGAATGCCGCCTACAACACGGCACAATTCTGGGATGGCCGCGCAGCCACTCTCGACGAGCAGTGCAAAGGACCGCTGCTTTCTCCGCAGGAGATGAACATGGTGGACGAAACGCATCTCGTCGACCGCTTGAATGCGGTGCCCCAGTACCGTCAGGATTTTCAGACAGTATTTGGATCTGGCCCGTCCCTGGACAATGTGGCCCATGCGATTGCTGCCTTTGAGCGCACGCTGGTTACGCCTGGCTCACGCTTCGATCATTATGCTCTCGGCGATAAGAGCGCACTCACTGACCAGGAAAAGCGCGGCCTGATTGTTTTCTTCGGCAAAGGCTCCTGTTCCGAGTGCCACAAGGGAGCAAACTTCACTGACAATCTCTACCACAATCTCGGCGCCAGGCCGGTGCTGGGCAATCCCGAAGACCTGGGGCGTTTTGCAATTACTCATAATCCGGCTGATCGCGGCGCCTTCAAAACACCCACGCTTCGCAACGTCGCCCTGACAGCTCCTTACATGCATGACGGTTCCGTCGCGACGCTGGAAGACGTGGTGGAATTTTATGATCGCGGTGGCGATGGCGCGCCCAACCAGTCCAAGCTGATTTTCAAATTGAATTTAACCGCGCAAGAGAAGCAGGATCTGGTTGCATTTCTCAAAACTCTGACGGGCGCCGTCCCGCAGGTTCAACCACCGAAAATGTACACGAAAAATGGACAAGCCTCTGGAGGCCAGGGACAGTGATGTTGCGGGGAAAAATTCTGGGGTTCTTGGTAGGCATCTTTGCAATCGGGGTTGCTTTCGGCGCATATGAGTTCCATGCTCGACATGTGGCTGCAGCCGCTGCCAGCGCGGCGCCGCCTGCTCAACTGCCGCAAGGTAATTTACGGGAGCTGATGCAGTCCAGAGTGCATGCGGAATATACATTTCTTTGCTTTACCATCTGGCATGACCAGCCACTGACGGCGGAGAAGATGGACTCCATCGCTGCTTCTTCCGAACGCATTATGACCATTGCCCACGACCTGACCGTCTACGAGGGTGTCTACAAACAGCAGGGTTGGAGCCAGCAGGATATTCAATTCTTTGATGACAAGCGTCTTCAACTCACGCAGGTGGCTGAAGAGTTGAAAAAAGCCGCACAGAAACATGATTCGTCCGGCGTGAGCAGCTTCTTCATCCATCTTGATAACACGTGCCAGGGTTGTCATCGCCACTTCCGTCCTGATCTTTCCTGGACATAACGATCTCCAGCAACAGAGCCAGCTTCCGGACTGGAGCAGACGTTCTGCTCCACCCAACCTTGCAATGGCCTTCTGCACCCAATTAGATTGGGTAAATGGCATTCCAATCAATTGCGCGTGGGTTGCTCACTGGCTTTTTCTCAGCGTGCCTGATTTTTCCGTTCCTGACACAGGCACAAAACAAAACGTCACCCGCTGGAACGCAGGGCGAGACGTGGAACTTTGCCGTTTCGGGAGACTCTCGCAATTGCGGCAACGTGGTGATGCCGGCCATTGCCGCCGGTGCAAAAAAAGATGGCGCAGCTTTTTACTGGCATCTCGGCGATCTTCGTGCCACGTATGGCCCGGATGAAGATTACAAAGCTGAACCGCAAAATCGCGGGCATGTGGTGGACAAGGGCACATACCTGAACGATGAGTGGCAGGACTTCATTCAAAACCAGGTTGCCGCATTCGGATCCATGCCATTCTTCCTTGGAATCGGAAATCATGAAACAGCAGCGCCGAAAACGCGCGCCGAGTTCACTGAACAGTTCAAGCAGTGGCTGGATTCCCCCGCCATCAGGAACCAGCGTGCCGCTGACCGCGACTGGGATAAAGGGCCCGTTTCCCGCACGTACTATCACTGGATCCAGAATGGCATTGACTTTGTGTATTTCGATAACGCCACCATGGACCAGTTTGACCGTCGGCAGGTGGACTGGATTGAAAACGTACTAAAGCATGCTAGCGGCAATAGCTCAGTGCATGCTCTGATTGTCGGAATGCATGTGGCGCTGCCGAACAGCCTTGCAATCGTCCACAGCATGAATGATTGGCCGCTGGGCGTAAGCACAGGCCAGCGTATTTATGCCGATTTACTGCAATTCAAAAAGAAGACCGGGAAACCTGTGTACGTCCTGGCCAGCCACTCCCACTTCTTTATGACTGACATTTTTGAAAGCGATTACTGGCGCGATCACGGTGGCGTACTGCCGGGATGGATTGTGGGAACCGCCGGCGCGGTTCGCTATCGCCTGCCTGCTCTGGCATCTCGCGCCAAAGAAGCAAAACAACACGTATATGGATATTTGCTGGGCACTGTCCATCCTGATGGCACCGTAGATTTTTCATTCCGTGAGATTCAGCGAAGCGACATTCCGCAGGAAGTGGTTCAGCGCTACACGCCCGCCCTTGTGGACTATTGCTTCAACCAGAATTCTGAGGTTCCACCGCCGCCGGCAGGCGGAAAGTAAACAGAATGCTTCCTCTTTAATAGAAGGGTTATTCGCGGATGGTAATTGCCCCTGTTGTCTCTCTTGATTGGAAGGTGGTCTGGGTGTTCGCTGGTTTACTAATGGCTAAGTGCTAATGGCTAATTGCTCTTTACAGCCACATTCCGGTGCGGCTCCAGCGCGTATGGCTGAAGAAATTGCCGGGGATGGACGCGTAAAATGCCAGCCGGTGTTCCAGGCTCTCATCCAGCCACTTTGAAGTTGGCGCATCGTACGACCAGTAAACGAACAGCGGCTCACCGATTACGTTTTCCACCGGCACGTAGCCCCACTCGCGGCTGTCGCTGGAGTTCTCACGATTGTCTCCCAGCACAAACAACTTTCCTTGTGGAACCACGATAGGCGCCATCTGTTCATAGCGTGAATAGACTGAGCCG
>DASUBD010000325.1:0-4235 GCA_035763445.1 Candidatus Angelobacter sp. | reverse complement strand
TTTCAGAATTGTCGTCAATGTCCTGGCCGTAGTACAGCTGAATGGCGTCAGCGCCCGGATTCCCGGGGACATCTTTAATGCTCTTCTCTTGCTCGGTGATAGGGAGCCAGGAATCGCGCTGGGCAGACGCAACAAATGGCGCCGCAAAACACACGACCAGAACCAGACAGCGCAGTGAGCGCATTCTTTACACCTCAAAAAGATGGCGTTAACAACACGTGCAGGTTGGGGGTGAGCGACGAATATATAACAAAACCAAGCTGCTGGCCAGAGTACTTTTTCCCCTAAGAGAACCACCCTGCAGGCTTAACATCGTGCCGTGATTGATTAGAAGTGTCTTATCAGTTGGAGCCAGCCCAGCCATGCCGGCTTGATTTCCACAACCGTCTTCCCTTGACCTTCCAGGGAGATGCTGGAATAATGCTTCCCTAGAAGTAAATAGGGTCATTCCACACATGAAAAGCGCAAAGCCTGATCTGCCACAAGGAACTCTTGACATGCTGGTGCTGAAGTCGCTTTCCCTGGGACCGATGCACGGTTACGGCATTGGCCAACGCATCCAGCAACTGGCGGAAGACATGCTTCAGGTGGAAGAGGGAACGCTTTATCCTGCGCTTTACCGGATTGAGTCCCGCGGATGGATTGAGAGCGAATGGGGCGTCTCAGAAAATAACCGGAGAGCCCGGTTTTATAAGTTGACGCGAGCAGGACGAAAGCAACTGGCGGCTGAAGAGTCCGATTGGCAGCACCTCTCAGCTGCGATCAACAAGGTAATGCAAGCAACGTAAGAGGCAGCCATGCCGAACTTCAAATTTCTGTTTCGACGCCTGCAGGCGCTCTGGCATCCGCAAAGAATGCATGATGAGATCGCTGAAGAATTCTCGTTTCATATTGAGCAGCGCATGCAGGAAAACGTAAGGCGCGGTATGGCGCCCGATGACGCACGGCGTGAAGCTGAGCGTCGCTTCGGGCATGTCACGCAGATTCGCGAGCGAGGATATGAAGTTCGCGGGGGCGGCTGGGCGGAGTCATTCCTGAAAGATTTTGTCTTCGGAGTTCGGGTGCTGAGGCGGAAACCGGCATTCACCATCACGGCCGTGATTACGCTGGCGCTCGGAATCGGGGTGAACGCGGGTTTATTCGCCATTCTTGAAAGCGTCTTGATCCGTCCTCTGCCGTATCAGGATGCCGGGCGGTTGTTCATGGTTCGGGAACAGGCCGGGCCTGATGCGAGCATCACCAAGCTTTCCGGTCCAGACTTTGATGATATTCACGATCAGGCCCATTCCCTTGATCAAGTCGCGGAGCTTCTCCCGTATTTCTCAGAGACACTGATAGGCGAAGGCGAACCGCGGAATGTGAAATGCACGGGAATCACGTATGACTTCTTTCCCATGCTCGGCATACAGCCGATCCTTGGCCGCCTGTTTACACGGCAGGAATATCACATTGACGGCGGCGGAGCAGTGCTCGCTTACCGCTTCTGGAAGCAGCAATTTAACGGCGATCCACACGTCATAGGACAAGTTATAAAGCTTGGCGGCGGCGAAGTGCCCATCCTGGGTGTGATGCCTGACATGCCGGACTTCCTTCCGGACACAGATGTCTGGTTGAACAATGTTCCTGAACTGGAATTCATGCATTGGCGGCAGAACAAGTTTTTGTCAGTTGTGGGACGGTTGAAGAGAGGAACGAGCCGCCAGGTTGCCGAACAGGAATTGACGGCGATTCTGCGTCGCGCCCCAGGCCAGGCGAAGGTACTAGTCACGCTGGAACCCTTGAAGGACGTGGTTGTAGGCAACGCCAGCACGCAATTGAAAATTGCCATGGGCGCGGTGGTGGTGGTGCTGCTGATTACCTGCGTGAATATGATGGGACTGCTGCTGGCGCGCGCGACGGAAAGAAGCGCGGAAGTGGCAATGCGGCTGAATCTTGGCGCCAGTCCGGCTCGCATTCTGCGCCAGTTTGTAACGGAAAATCTGGTGCTGGTCAGCATGGGAACTGCCCTGGGGCTCGCGTTGGCCGCAATGCTGGTTCGAGCGGTACGCGAATTCAATTTCGGTAATCTGCCGCGGGTCTCCAGAATTGGCATTGATGCGCGCGTGTTCCTGCTGGCACTGGTTGTCACTCTGGTGCTCAGCGTGTTATTCGCGTGGGGACCGGTAAGCCTGTTCAGCAGGCTGAATGGGAACGGAGCACTCAAAACCGGAAGAACAGTGGTGAGACGTCCGCGTGCCTTCCGGGCGCTGGTGGTTTCGGAAATGGGTTGTGCCCTGGTGCTGCTGGTTGCCGCAGGGCTGCTATTGCGCAGTCTCTGGATGGCGGAACATGTGGACCCTGGTTTCGCGGGCGAACACGTGCTTACTACATATTTGCGTACGAACTATTACGAGGCTGCAGGCGCCCGCTTTTATGACGATCTGCTCGACAGGATCGGTCACACACCGGGAGTTGAAAATGTAGCTGTGGCTGACTGTGTGCCGGGCCGGGGAGCGGCTACAGCTCAGATCAAATTTGATGATCGCGCCAATGATCCAGCGCGGCTCGTGCTGGCGGACGGCTGCTGGGCAAGCGCAGACTTCTTCAAGACCATGGGGGCTCGCCTTGAAAAAGGGCGGCTGTTCAACGCGCATGACCAGGCAAGTTCGCCCGCCGTTGTCATTGTGAATGAAACGTTCGCACGCGAGCACTGGCCAGGACAAGACCCGCTGGGCAAGCGGATTGCAGTTGGCTATACAGGTCCCGGGCGCAGGAGCACAGGAGCCGAGCGCTTCCGAGATGTGGTGGGCGTGGTGGCCGACATGAGGTTGCACGCGCTGGATGTACCCGTGAAAGCGGCTTTGTACATGCCTTTCAAGCAGGACGAGACCTACCACGACTTTGCCAGTATGAGTCTTTTCGTGCGCACCACGGGAAACCCTGTCTGGTTCGCTGACACCTTACGGCGCCAGATCCACGCCGTGAAGCCTGATCAGACGCTCGGAGTCATTTCCACAATGGACGATGTACTTTCGTCCGGTTTTTCACAGCGACGGTTCAGCCTTGGGTTGCTCGGTTCATTTGCGGCGCTCGCGTTAGTGCTTGCGGCAGTGGGGCTGTACGGCACAATTGCGTTTTCCGTAAGCCAGCGCACGCGAGAAATGGGAGTCAGGGTTGCACTGGGCGCAACACCAGAGAGCCTGCTCAGCATGATTCTCCGCGAAGGTCTCGCGCTTGCCGCCGCGGGCATTGTGCTTGGGATCTGCCTGTCTGCGGTGGGCACACGCGCAATATCGAGCATGCTGTTCAAAGTGAGCGCCTTTGACCCTCTCACATTTGCCGCTATGGCTGTGGTGTTGGTGGCAGTGGCTGCAACGGCCTCTTACCTGCCGGCGAGAAGAGCAGCTTCAGCCGATCCCATTGAGGCGCTGAGAGCCGAATAGAATATTCATCCCGGCTTGCGTTCTCAGCAGGCGCACGAAAGATGGCAGAAGCTGTTCTGTCCGGGCGGACGGCAATCCGCCCAGGTTGTTTTCTCATCCAATTCCTCAAACACGGATAGGAGCAACCATGGCGATTCGAGAGCCCATTCGAATTGATTCCCGACGTACCGCAAAAGCAGTCTTTGAAGATCATCTTGCTCTCGCGGCAAAAGGAGTGGTTGAGGAAGACCTGCTGCGTAATTACCACGAGGACTGCGTCATCCTGATCAACTCAGGCGAATATCGCGGTCATGCCGGAGCACGAAGACTTGCCGACCAGCTTGCGCGCGAAATGCCGGAGGCAGAGTTCGAATACACAACCAAGCTGGTGAGCGGACGCTTTGCGTTTCTGGAGTGGACTGGAAGTTCGAAGACAGCCTCTGTTCAGGATGGCGCCGACTCGTTTGTGATTGAAAATGGCAAGATCGTGGCGCAGACCATCCATTACACGCTCATCGCCAACTGATTTTGCGCGCATCGAGCCGCCCGTTGTCCAGGTGTGAAATCAGTTTGGCAAGCTGCGCGGAACCACGCAGAGCCGGCTTTCGAATCCGTCGATCGTGCTAACATAATTAAGGAACCCTGCGCTCCCGCCTGGCAAGCCGGAATACCTTCGCAGACCCCAGATAAACATAATGATTTCAGTCAGTAACGTATCCATGCGCTACGGCGCAAAAGTATTGTTTGAAGATGTCACGGCAGCCTTTACTCCGGGCAGACGCTACGGCCTGACCGGTCCCAATGGAGCGGGCAAGACTACCTTCATGAACCTGC
>DASUBD010000324.1:0-2604 GCA_035763445.1 Candidatus Angelobacter sp. | reverse complement strand
TATGCCTCCATCGGCCGAGCCGCCCAGGGTAGCCGCTGCCTGTTCCAGCTTTGGATCGTACACAAACAGCCACTTGTCGTATTCGCTGTTTCCGTTGAACTCATGGATACCGGTTTCTTTGCTTGTGCTGGCGACCCCAATGATGCCACCGCCGCCAAACTGTGGACCGTTCCCGACATTTGAGGTAGGCAAAGTCCCTACCTGGCCGTTCGGTTGACCGCCCAGTGTGCCGGATCCCCCAAGAGTGCCGCTGCCACCAAGGGTCCCGCCCTGTGGGGTCGGAGAGGCTGCAGGGTTGCTACTGCCGGAGTTATTTTGGTTCTGCGGGATCTTTACTTCTGCTTCACCCTGATGGACGAGCTTCCAATCTGCCTTGCCCGTCATTGGATCTTCGAAGCGTTTTCTCAAAAAACGGACGTGATTAGTGTCTTCGAGCTGCTCCAGTGAGGTGGGATAGTTACCGGTCTTGCGCACGTATTTCCTTACTGCTTTGGCGTATTCCTTGCCGCGATGGATCAGCTCATTTTCCTTGTCCCGTTTGATCTGCTGTGCCATCCGCGGCGCCTCAATGGACAGCATGAGCAGCATGATCGCAACCAGAAGCATGACCGAGAGCAGCAGGTAACCTTTCTGATTCCGGATTTGTGAGCGGCCTGGCATCATTTGTTCCGTATGAGCAGGGAATTGCTAACGCACAGTCAGGGGGATTGTCTGCTTATTGCTGTAGAGCACGTCCTCAATCTGCACCGAATTGGCCGCAATCTGTAGCACACGATAACGGCGATCTACTATGTCACCCTGCTTGGCAATGAAGACAATCGAGTTCTGCGGATCACCTTCAGCCAAAAAAATTCGCTTGGTTTCCCCGGGTTTGCTGGCAAAACCATAAAACTTGAGCGGGATAGGCGGTGGTGGAGGTGTAGGCGGAGGAGTGAAGGCTGGCGGAGGAGTTGGCTTTCGAACATCCGCCAGGGGCGTTGGCATGGGCGTGGCCTGCATTTCAAAAATGTTGCGACCGGGCTCGTATTTGACCTTGCGGCTTTCTTCCAATTGTAGCCGGTGGAACGTGGGATCAGTGTCGTTCTGTGCGACTTGCTTGTTTCCCGTTTTCCCCCGTGCAATGGTGGTAGAGGTTGCAGGTGGGGCAGCAGAGCTGGTACCCGATCCAGCAAGATCATAGATGACCACAGCCGCAAGAACTGCCAGCAAAGCGCCTGCGATGATCATCTGTTTTTTGTTTGCAGCTCCGGTTTTCACTCTGGGATGTTCCTCGTCAGCCTTGCGCCCGGTCCTGGGCCGCCTCTTTCAGAAATGTTTGAAATTTGATCTGCAGCGTCACCGCGCCGCCTTCCTTTCCGGTCAGCGTGACCTGCTCGATGATAAACATGAGCTTGTCCTGTTCCAGCGAGTTGATGAATCGCGCCACCTTGCCGTACTCGCCTGTTACAGAGGTTTCAATCTGTACCCGCTGTACACTCTGTAGATCTTCCTTGTCAGACTGACTTGGCGTGTAGTGAATGGACTCAGGCACCACGCCGGCTTCATGCGTCAGGCTAGTCAGTTCGGCGGAGATCTCTGACCAGCGATCAGGGATCCGGTCCGTGTAAAAGGTATTAATGTCCGAGCGCGTCTTCAGCAACTCCCGGTCGATATCCTTGAGTGGTTCCACCTCGTGCCTTAGACTGCTTTCCTGTTGCCGAAGCGCTTGTTCTCGCGTGTGCCGGCCGGAACTGCTCGAGCCGGGCCAGAGCAGGTAGACAAGAAGGACCAGATCAACGACTGCAAGGATTCCCAGGATGGTGAAGAAACGCCGCTTGATGTGCGCGAGGTTGTTCATCATAAACCCTCCCCTGACGCACTCCGGCCCGTACCTGTCGCCGCCGGCATGTAAAAGGTCTCAATCTCAAACTTGTTCAGAGGAGGCATGCCCGGCTTGCTTTCTTTCTGGATTGTTTGTGCCTTAAGCTCCGTGTGCCGGAACTTTCGCGAACTTTCCATCTTCTTTACCAGATCGTTCAGGTCCTGTGAACTCTCACCGCCGATGGTCATTTTCAATTTAAGCCGGTTGTCGGGTGTGAGTTCGGGAGCAACGGATATCACGTAGACGCGGCCCGGCATGATTTTCTGGAGATCGTTGAAGAGTTGTGTCCAGGAAAATCCTCTTCGGGTGATTTGCCTGTTCCAGTACTTGTTCTCGTCCATGACCACGCGATTTTCCGGCTGGTTTTCTACCTGAACTGCCTTAGCGCGTTGCTGCTGCAGGTCATTTATCTTCTGCTCCAACTCCCGGATATGCGCGCCGGAACTCTTGGTACTGGAATAGTTGAACCACGCCAAAACGGCCAGTACCAGAGTGAAGACGGCCATTGCAGCCGTAGCGGCGCTTGCGCGCGAGACAAACATCCGCACGTCTTCATACTTCTGTGAGGCGAGATTGATATGGATTCGCATTATCCCAGCAGCGCTCCTGCAATTCCGGCCATCATGGAGGGTGAAAGATGTTCTCCACTGAGGTTCTGTTCTGAGGAGATATCGGGGGCCAGTTCCTGGACCCGCGCGCCAGTATGTTCATGAAGCAGCGGGCCAACTTCTTCCAGCCGTTCC
>DASUBD010000323.1:0-5980 GCA_035763445.1 Candidatus Angelobacter sp. | reverse complement strand
GCAGTGCTGCTCTTCTGCCTGGCTTTTTTCATTGTTGCTGCGTCTTTGTTGTCATTGCTGAAACTCTGGTCAGCGCCTCAACCGGCCTATATGGGGATGGCGTTGCTTGTTGCTGCGGCGATCATCATGCCGTGGCTGGCGCGGCGTAAACGCCGGCTCTCAGCGGAGACCGGCAGTTCGGCCCTGGCTGCCGATGCTGCTCAGAGCTCCATCTGCGGCTGGATGGCGTGGATTGCTCTGGCAGGCCTGGCTTTGAATGCTTTCTTTGGAATCCGATGGGCTGACCCGCTTGCTGCAATCGCCATCACGCCCATCGTGCTCAAAGAAGGACGCGACGCATGGAACCAAAAAGCCTGTCACTGCTGTTGAAGTACAATGCCCGGCTTCGCGCTTCGCACCACTTTCGATTCAACTACAATTGCAACATGGAAGTACGGGCTAGTTCGGAGGTGCTGGAGGCATTTACCGCTCTGGTAAAGCCCGGCATTGAAGATGAGCGCATTGATATGCTGCGAGCCGCGCTTACCTTTGCCCGCGTTGAATACCCGAACCTCGATCCGGGGCCATATATAACGCACATTGAGGAGTTGGCCCGCCGCGTCTCGGCCAAAATTGACGATCCGGGTGAACCGGTCCAATGCATCGCGGCGCTCAATTACGTGCTTTTTGACGAGGAGATGTTTCGCGGCAACACCGCCGATTATTACAATCCGCGCAATTCCTTCATCAATGACGTGCTGGACCGTCGCCTGGGAATCCCCATCACTTTGGCGCTTCTCTACATGGAAGTGGCGCGTCGCGCCGGATTTCAGTTGTTCGGCGTTGGCATGCCCGGCCATTTTATGTTGAAGCACTATGACATCGATGGCCGGTCGTTCTTCATTGATGCGTTCGAACGCGGCTCAGTGCTCAGCGAGGACGATTGCAGACGCAAGATCGAATCGATCCACGCCGGCCAGATCACGCTGCGCCCGGAATTTCTGTTCATCGTCACCCGCCGCCAGATGCTCACGCGCATGCTCAATAACCTGCGCACCATCTATCTTTCCCGCCGCGATTTCCGTCGCGCTGCCCAGGTTGTTGACCTGATTCTAGTCATCTATCCCCGCTCTCCTGAAGATGTGAAGCAACGTGCCGCTCTGCGTTACAACTTAAACGACTTGAGAGGCGCGCTCAGCGACTTTGAAGAATATGTGAAGATGGCGCCTGATGCTTCTGATGCAGAGGAAATCCGGCAAACAGCACTGGGACTGCGCCGCTCCATGGCAAAGTTGAATTAGGGCATTTCAAGTTACGCCGCTTCAGGAACCTTCAGCCTGGCTGCAACCTTTTTCAAATCAGCAATGAATTTGCGCATCTCTTCATGGCGGCTCTCGTCATCAGGCGCACGAAGAATAGAAGAAGGATGCACAGTCGCCATCACGAAAGGCGCGAGAGGAGAGGATAGCCACTCGCCACGTTGCTGGCTGACGCGGAAATCGCGGCCCAACAGACCCTGGGCAGCGCTAGCCCCAAGCAGCACCACCACGTCCGGGTGAGTTACTTCAATTTCGGCATCCAGCCATGGCCGGCAGGCGCTCACCTCGAGCGCATTTGGCTTCTTGTGAATGCGGCGCTTGCCGCGCGGCTCCCATTTGAAATGCTTCACGATGTTGGTCACATAAACATCGTTCCGGTCGATCCCGGCAGCCAGCAACGCCTTGTCCAGCACCGCTCCTGCCGGCCCCACAAAGGGCCGTCCCTGGAGGTCTTCCTTGTCCCCGGGCTGTTCTCCCACCATCAACACGCGTGCATGAGAGCCGCCTTCGCCAAAAACCGTCTGTGTGCCGCGCTTCCATAGATCACATCCTTTGCAGGTGGAAGCTGCCTCGCGCAGCTTCGGCAGCGTATGTTTCTGCGGGAGGAAGGCAACGGCAGTGGGATAGACCTGTCTGGCCATATGCAATCCTTTGATGCGCAGAAGCGCCCCGGGTGCACTCGGCCGGAGTCTCAGCATTTAAACTGCTTGGGCAGCCAGACATGGAAATGAGGAGGAAGATGAAATTTCACACGGACTACCTTACGTTCAATACCAAAAAGCACCGCGTTTACGTTCACATCACGCCCCAGGTGGAAAAAGTGGTGCGCGACAGCGGCGTGAGCAATGGTTTGGCGCTGGTATCAGCCATGCACATAACAGCCGGAGTCTATGTGAATGACAATGAAGACGGTCTCATTCAAGATATTGACACATGGCTGGAACAACTCGCTCCTTTTAAAAAGACCTACCTGCATCACCAGACTGGAGAGGACAACGGCGATTCTCATCTGAAAGCAATCCTTGTCCACCATCAGGTGATCCTGCCGGTCAAGAACGGTGAATTGCTTTTAGGCACGTGGCAGCGCGTATTTTACGCTGAGTTCGATGGCCAGCGATCGAAGCGCGTGGTGGTAGCCGTGATGGGTGAATGATCCGACTCGTCCGATTTAGTGGACCAGATCCGGCCGGGACGCAGAAGGAACCGGGCACGGCAGCGTCAGCAAAACCTCAGGCTGGTGCTCCGGGATCGCTATTTCTCCACCTATGGCCGCAACCATCTGCTCGAGAGTAGGGAGGTCCTTGGCCAGCACGGTAAGGCCGTCAGGAGATTGGGGCCCTGCAGAATCGCTGGTCTGCCAGCTAAAACGGAGATTGCATTTCCCATCGTTGCTGGCGGCGGTAATGGCAAGAAGCAGTGGCCGCGTGTTGCGTCCGGCCACCTTGCTCAGCAGCAGTAACAGCACCTGACGAAGTATCAAACTGCTGCTTACCTGCAGAGCAGAATCCCAATGACGTTCCAAAGTCAGCATGCCGGAATTCAACAGCACGTTAAAGTCGTTCAAAATATCATTCAAGACTTCATCCAGTGGAATCCATGGCTCTTCCAGCGACTCCGCGTCCCGAACCAGGGCAGAAATCCCCTTGGTCAATGCAATCGCCCGGTCCGCCTGCTGTTCAATGACGCGCAAGTCATTGGCATGGACTTCAGGCAAGTTTTTGTCCAGAGAGAGCACTTCCAGGAAGCAGCGTAAGCTGGTGAGGGGCTGGGCAAGGTCATGCGCCACGGAGTGAACCATGGCCCGCAACGCTGCATTACCCGAAGAACCTGCCAATTCAGCGGGCGCCGACGGATAGGAATGGCTGGAAAGAGATCGCGCCGGCTCAGCCTGATGATTAGCAGAAGATAGTTTCTGGCTATTTGGACCTTTACCCAGGCGATAGCCTTCTCCACGAATTGTGTAGATGAGTTTTTCATCTTCAGGGAAATCTATCTTCTTGCGTAGATAATTCACGTAAACATCAACCAGGTTGCTATCGCCTTCCAGGTCGTGCCCCCAGCACTCCCGCAACAATTCCTGACGGCTCACGGTATTCCCGCCCCGGCGCAGTAGCAGTGCGAGCAGATCAAATTCTTTGGGGCTGAGCTTGATCTCACGCGCACCGCGGTGCGCTTTTCGGGTTGCCGGATCAAGCTCCAGGTCTTCCACGCGCAAGATGCTGAGCGCGGGGTCTGTTTTCCGGCGCAGGAGTGCGTTCGCCCGCGCCGCGAGTTCCTGGAAGGAAAAGGGCTTGGTCACGTAATCGTCCGCGCCTACATTGAGAGATTCTACGCGGTCATTGATCCTGTTGCGCGCACTCAACACCATCACGGGTGTTTCGAGTCCTCCTGTACGCAGCCGCTCCAGCAAGGCCAGGCCGTCAGTCTGGCCGAAGTTAAGATCTAAAATAATCAGCTGATAGTTCTGCCGTTTCAGTTCTTCCAGCACGCTTTGTTCATCGAGCGCAGTCTGGACAGAGTACCCGGCCGTTTCCAGAGACTTGGATAAGAACGTCGCAAGTTGAGCATCATCATCAGCGAGTAGGATTGACCCGGCAATCGTTCTGGTAGAAGGTGTAGACATGGGGGACCCTTTTAAAAACCAACAAATCTACCCGTTTTATTGAAAGAACCTCAAATTTCCGGCGAAAATTCCATTTTCGTAAAACTAACTGCTTACATTGTAGAATGGAAACCTAGCCTTTGCAGGTTCCCTGCTCTGAAATTATCTGAAAGCTACATACCTTTTCTTTCGCCATCAGAAAGTGCGCTTCTCACCCGTCCAGAGTACCTGTCTGAACGGTTCTTTCCTGAACGCAGGCAAAGTTGGTACGATGAACGGTTTAAATTAATAAAGAGGCAGCTACCAGAATACATGTCGGCGAAAATTTACAAGAACTTTATTGGCGGGGAGTGGATGGAATCCCGCAGCGGCCAAACCTTTGAAAATCTTAACCCGGCTGATACCCGTGACGTGATCGGAGTCTTTCAACGTTCTGACAAGCGGGATGTTGATGATGCGGTAAAGGCCGCGCAGAAAGCCTTTGAGCGCTGGCGGCTGGTGCCTGCGCCCAAACGGGCCGAGATCATCTATCGCGCCGGTGAGATATTAACCGAGCGCAAAGAAGAGTATGCCCGGCAGATGACGCGGGAGATGGGGAAGGTACTCAAGGAAACGCGCGGAGACGTTCAGGAAGCCATCGACACGGCCTACTACATGGCGGGCGAGGGAAGAAGGCTCTTTGGGGCCACGGTTCCGTCAGAGCTTCCCAGCAAGTTCGCCATGGCTGTGCGTATGCCGCTGGGCGTTTGCGGCATGATCGCCCCATGGAACTTTCCCATGGCAATTCCCTCCTGGAAGCTGTTGCCCGCACTGGTGTGCGGCAACACATGCGTGATCAAGCCCGCCGAAGATACGCCTCTCTCCACCTTCAATCTGGTGAAGGCACTCACCGATGCAGGCCTTCCGAAAGGCGTGGTGAATATTGTCACCGGTTTTGGCCCCGATGCGGGCGCGCCGATTGTGGAACATCCCGGTGTTCGGGCCATCTCCTTCACTGGATCCAGTGAAGTTGGCCGGATGGTTGGCGAAGTGGCTGCTCGCTCATTCAAGCCATGCTCGCTGGAAATGGGCGGGAAAAATGCAATCATCATTCTGGATGATGCCAACCTGGATCTCGCGCTCGACGGCGTGGTCTGGGGCGCGTTCGGCACTACCGGGCAACGCTGCACCGCGACAAGCCGCGTAATTGTGCAAAAAGGCGTGTACCGCCAGTTTGCAGACCGCCTGGTCTACCGTGCCCAGAAGCTGAAGGTCGGAAACGGTCTGGATGAAAGCGTTGACGTTGGACCGCAGATCAATGAACAGCAGGTGGCCACCACAGAGAAGTATGTCCAGATCGGAAAGAATGAAGGCGCAAAGATTGAAGCCGGTGGTAAGGCCGTGAATAAACCGGAACACTCCTATGGCTGGTTCTTCGAACCCACCGTATTCACTGATGTCGACTCACGGATGCGCGTGGCGCAGGAAGAAATCTTTGGACCGGTGGTCAGCCTGGTTCCCTGTGAAAATTTTGAACACGCGATTGAGATTGCAAACGGCGTCACCTACGGCCTCTCGTCTTCCATCTACACTCGCGATGTAAACAAAGCGTTCCGCGCCATGCGCGATCTGGATGCGGGCATCACGTACGTAAATGCGCCGACAATCGGGGCGGAAGTACACCTGCCTTTTGGCGGAACCAAGTCCACGGGCAATGGCCATCGCGAAGGCGGGCTGGGCGCAATTGATTTTTACACGCAATGGAAATCGATCTACGTCGATTACTCTGACAAACTGCAGCGCGCGCAGATCGACACCGGCGAATAAGCTGAAGCGGGCGTGTTCTGGGGACACCCCGATCGGACCAAAGCGTTAAGTTTTGTATTCACACCGCGCTTGAATGCCGTGCTGACTTGGCAGTTTGCTGCAGCGCTTATAATGATCTCCATGACTCCGTGCCTCCCTGAGTGCGCGAGCCATACATTGTGTCTGCATTCAATCCAGAGCCGACCAAGCGATCCCTCTCGCTAAGCCAGCGGCGCGCCATGTTGATTCCGCTGGCCCTGGGAATCCTTCTCCTCTTTGGTGTGGTTTTTTCCCA
>DASUBD010000322.1:0-4746 GCA_035763445.1 Candidatus Angelobacter sp. | reverse complement strand
ACTACCCAATCGCAAGTTCGTTGTCTAATGACGGAACAAACTTTGCGACTCCGTCATTGTCGGTCTCTACTTCCGGTTCGATGATGACCGGTGGAATAGATGAATTCGATAAAAGGCAGTACGATTCCGGCGCAGTCTCAGTGAATGTCGGCGGCTTTACGGCAACGGCCGAGTACGGCCCTCTCCCAAATACCGGCTGGGCAAGTGAGCAGTGGAGTATTCCGCCGTCTTCCGCTTCAACACAACCGACGCCAGCGCCAGCAGGTGGACTCACAGCATTCGGCAGCCAAGATTCAAGTATTCCGGACCAGATGTTTTATGTGGATACGCGTGCTGGACATATCCACCTGACATTCTCTGATTCGGCGGGATCACATGATCAGGATATTACCTCGCTAGCCGCAGCACCGATTGGAGGCGGTCCCTTGACCGGCTTTGCCTGGCCTGGCTCCGCTTCACCGGAGCATCTCTTTTACGAGAGCGGGGCCGACGGGCACATTCATGAGCTCTCGCTAGCCGCAGGTTCTTGGCAGCATCAGGACATCACTGCTGTATCCGGCGCTCCTGCGGGGGGCTCGAGTTCCACTTTAACTAATCCGAACTTTTCAATGACGAGCTTTCTTTGGCCAACCTCGTCGAGCCCTGACTTGCAAAGCTGGCCGCTGGCCTTGGAGGATCAGTGGGCGAAATGGTGAAGCGGGTCACGAACAGAATTAACGCTCCGCCTTGAAAAGCGTACATACGACTAGCAAAAGACTCTCTCGATGAAGGCTATTCGCGCCAAGGAATGCATCTATTGCCGTCAGTCCATTAGCCGGCCGCCCCGAGAGCACGTTATTCCCTTCGCCTTCGGGAGCTTTGAGCGTGCGCCTGTTCTTCATTGTGTTTGCGCGCGCTGTAGTCATTTCTTTAGCAGCGAACTTGAGCGCGTATTTGCCCGCAGGAGCGGGGAAGGATATGCACGCCTCTACTCTGGCCTGCGGCCCGACATATTGAAAACACCCACCACAGATGTCACAGGTAGTGATCTGCCGCTGATTCGGCAGATCACTAACCGAGGAGCGCAAGCATTTCTGGAAATGCGCGAATCTAAAACACTTGATTTTGTTTCCTTCTCTGCTATCCTTCTCGCAAGTGCTGGTGAGTAGAGACGAGTTTCGCGATGTTTTGTGTACCTCGTACGTACCGCCAAACCGGCTTTTGTAGGTTTTTGGGATTTTTCGGTCCTTGGAAAATCAACAACTTACCTGTTTTCAGTGCCTATTGGCCGACCGATTCCGTCCCTGGCCACCATCTTAATTCCTGGGCGATTAGAAGCCACGCGGCTTGGGCTGGGCCGATTCCCAAAGAAATTAAGTTTCCCGTCAGAATCGAACTCTTCAGATTTTACGAGGTTCCGCACCACGTGGAGTAACGGGGATGACGGCTACAACAGACGGGTCAGCGGCGGCCGTTCCAGGTCCGAAAATTCCGGATTGCGGCAAGGTCCTGGAATGCATCGCCTGAGTAGCAAAGGGAGCGGTCATCCCAGTAGATGGTTGCCACTGGTTTGCTCCCAGGATTGTTGTAAGCCGAGTTGCGGTTGATCTCATCAAAAGGAATTTCATGGAGAGCAAGATATTCAGTGATCTCCGGTGCGGAGCGTGTAGTGTGGATTACGATCTTCCAACCATCGCCGCGCAGAATACGCAGCACTTCCACCACGTCTTTACGCGGGGTTCCCAGCACTCCGCTGCCTTTCCATCCTTCGTATTCCGCCAGAACTCCATCAAAATCCACGGCGATGGTGAGTTGGCGGTCTGAAGAATCGGACGCGCTCAGGGCAGCCAGCGGTTCATTAGGTTGTAGAGCCATTCAGAGATAGTCCTCCCGGTTGGATTGAATATGGCTTTGCTCTGCAACCCCTGGCCTGCCGCCACCGGGGCAGGAGATAGTTTGACTTTTATCTTGGTTCAAACGTGAAGAAAAGAAAGACTGTATTGCGGAAACCACTCGCGCGCTGGAGGCCTTAACCATCTCACGGTCAGTCCTGCATTCCACTTCAGGCACAAGCGGAGGCTGATAAGGATCATCGATTCCGGTGAACTTTTCAATTTCTTTGTTTCGGGCGCGTTTGTACAGTCCTTTTGGGTCCCTTTGCTCGCAGATTTCCAGCGGGGCATTCACGTAAACTTCAATGAAATTCGGGTTGTCCCTGCGGATTTCCTCACGTACCTCGCGATAAGGAGAAATAGCTGCCACCAGGACGATCACGCCATGGCTTGCCAGCAGTTGGGCCACAAATGCGATTCTGCGGACATTTTCATCGCGATCTTTCTGGCTGAAGCCCAGGTCGCTATTCAGTTTCCTGCGAATTACATCGCCATCCAGCACTTCCACCCGGAATCCTAGCGCCAGTAACTCCGTGTAGACGGAATTGCAGATCGTGGTTTTACCTGCGCCGCTCAGTCCGGTAAACCACACGGTCAATCCGGTGGAGTGCGTCCCAGGCAGAGGCATAGTCGCCTGGTATGGGGCGGAGTCATGCACCGGGAGATTTTCTGCAGAAACCATTCCCGCGCCCACCGTATCATTGGTGGCCGGGTCAATCATAATGAAGCTCCCCGTCGCCCGGTTGGATGAATAGGGATCGAAGAACATGGCTTTATGGGTGACGATCCGCACCTTGCCGATCGCATTCAGTTGCAGCGTCTCAGCTTCATGGCTGGCAAATGTCTGGAAGTCGAGCCCATGAATAACCTCCGTCACGGTGCAGCAAAGCACCTGGGATGCGTGCCTGATCAGGTAAGGCACTCCTTTCTTCATCGGTTCCCTTGCCATCCAGATCAGCTCAGCCAGGAACTGGTTGGCGACCGCGGGCATCCGCTCTGGATCCACCAGCATGTCCCCACGGCCCAGATCGATGTGGTCCTCCAAGGTAAGAACTACAGACTGGGGTGCGATGGCCTCTCCCAGCGTTTTCTTGTATAGCAGGATCTGTTCCACGCGGCTTTTGCGTCCTGAGGGCAGAGCAATGATCTCCTGCCCCACATGTACTTTTCCGGAGACGATCTGGCCGGCATAACCACGGAAATCGGGATCAGGCCTGACGACGTTCTGCACCGGAAATCTGAAATCTCCGGAATCGCTGCCCTGTGCCACGGGCACGGTTTCCAGTAACTCCAACAACGTGGGGCCGTCATACCAGCCGAGATTGGGACTCCGCTGGACAATGTTTTCTCCACAGAGCGCGCTCAACGGCACAAAATACTTTTTCACCGTGTCCATGAACGCGGTGGACTGCTCAAATACAGCGCAGATAGCAGTGAACGTCCGCTGGTCATACCCGACCAGGTCCATTTTGTTCACCGCCAGCACGATATGGCGTATACCTAACAACCAGATGATGTAAGCATGACGTCGCGTCTGTTCCAGCAGGCCTTTCCGTGCGTCGACTAGCAGTACCGCAAAGTCCGCGTTCGAGGCGCCGGTCACCATGTTCCGGGTATATTGATCGTGCCCGGGAGTGTCAGCAATGATGAATTTCCGCCGCGGCGTAGAAAAATAGCGGTATGCCACGTCAATTGTGATGGCCTGCTCGCGTTCAGCTTTGAGTCCGTCGGTGATCAATGAGAGATCGGCTGAGCCGCCTTTGCCGGCCGAGACTTTGCGTACCGCTTCCAGCTGGTCTTCATAAACGCCGCCCGACTCCCACAGCAGGCGGCCGATCAGGGTTGATTTGCCATCGTCCACACTGCCCGCTGTCAGAAAGCGCAGCAGCCCCGTAGTTGCAGTAAGAGAGTTCAAAAGTAGCCCTCTCTTTTCTTCAATTCCATGGACCCCTCCTGGTCATGGTCGATGATCCGGTTTTCGCGTTCGGAGCGCCGGAACTGCTGTAATTCTGCGATGATTTTCGGCACTGTATCCGCTTCCGAAAGAACGGCGCCGGTGCAATAGGTGCAGCCGAGCGAACGCATACGGCACATGACCTGCTGCGGTTTTTCATTCTCGCGGAGCGCGAATTCATGCTCCAGGGGAATAATGAGGTTCCCGCGCACCAGCACTTCACGCTTTTTGGCGAAATACAACGGGACCACCGGAATATCTTCCCTCTCGATGTATCTCCACACGTCTGTTTCAGTCCAATTGGAGAGCGGAAAGACGCGGATGCTCTGGCCTGCATCAACCCGGCCGTTATAGAGGGTCCATAGTTCGGGCCGCTGGTTCTTTGGGTCCCACTGGCCGAATGCATCGCGGAAGGAGAACACCCGCTCCTTGGCGCGGGATTTTTCCTCGTCCCGGCGAGCCCCTCCGATGGCGGCGTCGATGCGATGCAGCTTCAACGCGTCCAGCAAGGCCTGGGTCTTCAGCAGAGCACAGCAGCGTTTTGTCCCCAGCTTGAAAGGATTGGCGCCGCTCTGGATGGCCTCAGTATTAGTGTGCACAATCAGATCAATTCCCAGCCGGCGGCAGTTGGCGTCACGGAATTCAATCATTTCACGGAATTTATAGGTGGTATCTATATGCAGGAAGGGAAAGGGGATCTTACCGGGATAAAACGCCTTCTGGGCGAGCCGCAGCATAACAGATGAGTCCTTGCCAATCGAGTACAGCATGGCGGGCCGGGCAAACTCCGCCGCAACTTCGCGCAGAATGTAAATGCTCTCGGCTTCCAGCAGGTCGAGATGAGACAGATGTTGGCTCATAAAGATTCAAAGTCCTTGAGGTCAGCTTCCTTAAGGACGAGGTTTCCCCGCAATTCAATCT
>DASUBD010000321.1:0-6304 GCA_035763445.1 Candidatus Angelobacter sp. | reverse complement strand
ATTTTTCCAGTTTTTGCCTCGCCCAGTCCTGCGCAGAAGCTGGGAGCAGGCTGAGCAACAGAGCTGCGACGATTCCTAAGGTTTTCATGGCGACTCAGTTTACATTGCGCCGCTTCGAGCGGCAAAATTTCCTGGAACCGGCGCCGGTGCTCAGACGTAGATAATCTACATCCATGGGTGTAGGATTCCTACATGGCCAAACCAGAGCGCTATCAGAACCGGATCGAACTGCTTCAGGGGACGTTGGACCTGCTTATCCTTGAAACCCTGCGCTGGGGGCCGCAACACGGCTATGGCATTACGCAGGCAATTCGTGTCCATTCCGGCGACGTGCTTGATGTGGAGACCGGTTCGCTGTATCCGGCGCTCCACCGTTTGGAGAAACAGAAGTGGATCACCTCCGAGTGGTCCATTTCAGAGAACAAGCAGAGGGTGAAGATTTACCGGCTGACGGCAAAAGGCAGGAAGCAACTTGCGGCCGAGCGTTCCCGGTGGGACCGTCTGCTTGAGGCTATGTCAGGGATCCTGGCTCCCAAAGGGAAGGAGAGTGAGGTATGAGCCGGCACAAGCGCAATCAGGAACTTAAAGAAGAGCTTGAAGCCCACCTGCGCATGGCCGCCCAGGACCGAATTGATCGCGGCGAGACTCCTGCTGATGCCGATGCCCACGCAAAGCGCGAGCTCGGCAATGCCGGTCTCATTGCAGAAGTCACGCGTGAAACGTGGGGCTGGGCAGGTCTGCATCGGTTCGCTCATGATGTGCGTTATGGTGCGCGGCTGCTTCGACGTAACCCTGTCTTTACCGCGGTTGCTGTCTTCACACTTGCGTTGGGAATCGGAGCCAACACGGCGATCTTCAGCGTGGTATATGGCGTGTTGCTCCGCCCTCTGCCTTATGACAAGCCCGAGCAGATCGTCCGCCTTTCGGGAGTCGATGCCAAGGCCAATCGGATCTCATTTTCCGACGCAAACTTTACTGACGTTCGTGCGCAAGCCCGCTCATTTCAGAGCTTGGCCGAGTACCACTTCGGGGTTGAGCCGGTCTCCGGCGGTTCGGAGCCGAAGAGAGTTCCAGTTGCTTATGTCTCGCATGACTTCTTCAACGTGTTTGCGGTTCGTCCCATTATCGGTCGAGTTTTTGCGCCTGAGGAGGAAAAGCCGAACGGTCCGCAAGCGGCACTTGTAAGCTACTCTTTCTGGAAAGACTACCTGAGTGGTCAGGCGGAACTCTCGTCACTCAAGCTGATTGTCGCCAACCAGGCAGTGCCTGTCATCGGTGTGCTGCCGGCAGGATTCCGCTATCCCGAAGACACGCAGCTTTGGCTCTCAAGCGACGCATCCACAAAACCCACCAGCCGGACTGCTGGTGGCTGGCAGGTTGTGGGGCGCATTCGGGACGGTCTGACTCTGCAACAGGCATCCACCGAACTAAGTGGCGTGGCTCATAGAATTTACGGTCAGTTCTCTGAGGACAACTACATGCACGATGCAGTAGCGGTCCCGCTGCGCGAAGCGCTCACGGACAAGGCACGGCCTGCGCTTTTGATCCTGCTGGAGATCTCCGGCCTGCTCTTGCTCGTGGCGTGTGCCAACGTGATGAATCTGCTGCTTGCGCAGGCCACGGCGCGCGAAAGTGAGCTTGCCGTTCGATCTGCCCTCGGGGCTTCTCGCGGACGACTGGTTCGGCAATTCCTTGCCGAATCCCTGCTGCTCTGTTTTGCCGGGGGACTGGGCGGCGTTGCGCTCGCATATGCAGGTATTCGCTTGCTGCTCTCCATGGCGCCCCGAAATCTGCCGCGCATTAATGATGTTGCGGTGAACCTGCCTGTGCTGCTTTTTGCTCTGGCGGTATCACTCGCTCTGGCCGGTGCCCTTGGCATTTTCACTGCCTACCGCGCGGGCTCTGCCGATCTTCAGGCTGTGATTGCGCAAGGCAGCAGCCGGCTCAGCGGCGCGCACAAGAACCAGCGGACAAGCCAAACCATCATGGCCGCGCAAGTTGCAGTTACCCTTGTGCTGCTGGTCGGCGCAGGTCTCCTGGGAAGAAGCTTTCTTCGCGTTCTGTCTGTGGACCCCGGATTTCGCACAGAACAGGTCGTAACCCTGGATGTGTCATTTTCCGGTCAGAATTCAAATGTTCAGCGCATTGCGCTTCTGCAGCAGATATTTGGAAGAGTCCATGAGATTCCCGGCGTGGTGGAGGCTGGAACTACAAGCGATCTTCCGCTCGGGACCGGAGGCTACTCCGATGGCTACTTTGCATTGATCAATCCAAGGCAGCTCTCACCCCAGACGCTAGGCCTGATACAACAGTACTCGAATTTTAAGGGTGAGCTCTCAAAAGCGGATTACCAGGCGCTGGGTGACTTCTTCACTCCGCTATTCGCCGATAAAGCTCATACGGGGTTGGGAAACTATGTGGCTGCCAGCCCGGGCTATTTTCGTGCGCTCAATATACGGCTCAAACGAGGTCGATTCTTTACCGATGCCGACACGGTGGATGCACCACACGTAGTTGTTGTCAGTGAAGCTCTCGCAAGGCAGACATGGCCTGACAGCGATCCTCTGGGCCAGACCATTGAATACGGAAATATGGATGGCGATCTCCGCCTGCTTACGGTGGTGGGCGTGGCCGGTGATGTCCGCGGTACCAGTCTGGAAAAACCGCCCACGCCGATCATCTACGTGAATGGTCTACAGCGTCCTCAAAAGGCCGGTGATTTGACTCTGGTGATCAGGACCGCAGGGGATCCGAGCACCACTCTGTCAGCAGCGCGTCGTGTAATCAGGGAGCTTGACCCTTCTGTCCCGGTGAAAACGAACACTTTTACCCGCGTATTTGCTGCCTCGCTGTCCGAACGCCGCTTCAATCTGCTGCTGGTTGGTGCCTTTGCGATGACAGCCCTTCTCCTGGCCATTGCCGGCATCTATGGCGTGTTGGCGTATTCGGTGGCGCGGCGCACTCGCGAATTTGGCGTTCGCATTGCGCTCGGCGCGAGTTCCTCAACCGTTCTGAAGCTCGTGCTGCGTCAGGCTGTTTCAACCACCCTGATTGGAATCCTGGTAGGTGGAATCGCCGCCTATACGCTTACGCGGGTTATGGAGTCGATGGTCTTCGGAGTGAGTACAAGCGACCCATTAACGTATGCAGTCGTTCCAATGCTTTTGTTGGTAGTGGCCTTACTGGCAGCGTACATTCCGGCCCACCGCGCCACCCGGATCAATCCTATGATCGCGCTAAGGGCCGAGTGACCTGCTCTATGGCCGCAAAATGTCTCGGACGATGTCCATGATTCGTTGTGTCCGCCGGTCCAAAATAAGGATGTCCACACCGAGCGTCACGCGGCTGTATTCCTCCGGTAAGCGCGGCAACCGCCGCTCCAGTTCAACAGGAAATGGCTGGACTCGCTTTTGCAACCCTGGAGGCAATGTGCCATCGCGTTCGAGATGCTTCTGCAGGCCTGGTGGCAAGTTGCCGCCACGCTTCGCCAGTCCCGGCGGCAGATTGGAATATTGGTCGTGGTAATAGTCACGGATGATGTCCCGATCGCGCGAGCTGAAAACGATGCGGACGCTTGCACCTGAGTAGCTATCGCCGTCATCCGTCGCTTGCTGGTGCTTGTTCCTGCCGTTACCTTTTCCCTGACTATTGCCTTGTGCAGTTGCAGGCAAGCTGAGTAGTGCAAGACCGATGACTCCGCAAAACACAAAGCACAACAAATGTTTCAACATAAACGCGCAACTCTCCTGATGAGTACTCACATTATTCCTGCACATTGAAACTGGCAAGGTCCGGAAGTCCCTGACCCTGGCGAGGTACATGTTGTAACAAAACTGGGTGTTGTTTGACCAGGTTTACAGGCAGATAATTAGCCTATGACGTCCTCCGCGCGAATTGCTCCGCCAGCAGGCGAAAACTCGAATCAGGTACCCGCGCTCACCGGCTATAACCTTTTTCTCACCGATCGGACTCTGGTAGACGCCGTGAAGCGGGAGGGCGACATCTGGGCTCTGGAGCAAATCACTGAACTGGGAGAAATCCTGGGGAGGGCGGAAGCGCAGAACTGGGGCGTTGAAGCTAATGAAAATTCGCCGGTGCTGCATACTTACGATCGCAACGGCAACCGCCGCGATGAAGTAGTGTTCCATCCCTCATGGCATTGCCTGATGAAGACCTCTATTGGCCATAGGCTGCACAGCCTGCCATGGCTCGATTCCAAAAAGGGTGCTTACGTAGCTCGCGCCGCATTGATGATGATCACCGTGCAAAACGAGGCCGGACATACATGCCCTGTGTCAATGACGTTCTCCGGTCTGGCGTCACTTCGGACCGAACCCACACTCGCGCGCGAATGGGAGCCGCGCATTCTCTCCTCAGCTTACGATTCTCGTTTCATTCCAGCGCCTGATAAACGAGGCGTGTTGCTGGGAATGGGAATGACGGAGAAACAAGGAGGCTCGGACGTTCGAGCCAATACGACCCGTGCCGAACGAATAGGGAGTTCGCGAGAATATCTGATTACAGGGCACAAATGGTTCTGCTCCGCACCTATGTGCGATGCATTTTTGATTCTTGCCCAGAGTGAGAAGGGTCTTTCCTGCTTCCTTCTCCCGCGTTGGGCTCCAACAGGAGAGAAAAACAAATTCTTCATCCAGCGCTTGAAGGATAAGATGGGCAACCGCTCTAACGCTTCCAGCGAGGTCGAGTTTGACTCCGCCTGGGCGCATATGGTGGGCGAAGAAGGGCGGGGCGTGAACACCATCATTGAAATGGTGAACCACACGCGTCTGGATTGCGCGGTAGCTTCTGCGGGTTTGATGCGTCAGGCACTGTTACAGGCAGTTCATTTCTGCCGCTATAGAAAAGCCTTCGGCAAATTCCTCATTGACCAGCCGCTCATGCGCAACGTGCTGGCCGATCTGGTTCTTGAGTCGGAAGCGGCAACGCTGATGGTCATGCGGCTCGCGGCATCCTTCGACGCACGGCAATCAGACGAGCATGAGCGCGCCTTTTGCCGTATTGCTACGGCATTCTCCAAATACTGGCTTTGCAAACGCAGTCCGCTGGTCGTGGGCGAAGCCCTGGAATGCCTGGGCGGTAACGGATACGTTGAAGATTCCGGTATGCCGAGGATTTATCGCGAAGCTCCTCTTTACGGGATTTGGGAAGGCTCGGGCAATGTCATTTGTCTGGATATCCTGCGCGCCCTCGCCAAAGATCCGGGAACTGTAGATGCAGTGGTGCAGGAATTGCAGTCAGCCCGAGGCAACGATTCTGGCCTGGATTCGTTTCTGGAGCAGACGCAGACAGAGCTGACGACATGCTTAAAGCAGGGCTTGAACAATGGTGGAGGCGGAGTCGAACTCCAGGCGCGTCGGTTGGCAGAGCGACTTGCCCTGGCCCTGCAGGCGTCGCTTGTGGTCCGCCATAGCCCTGCCGGCTTTGCTGACGCATTTATCGCTTCGCGGTTGAAGGGAGATCACGGCCACGCCTTCGGGACTCTGCCTGCGGGTCTGGAACTATCCACATTGCTTGAATCCGTCACGGCTCCTCTTCCGCATGTCACTCTGAAATAAAAAAGTCTTCGCGGCTAAAGCTTAAATGCCGCGAAGACATCCACCAAGGTAAGAAAACAGAAGTTCTGCAGAAGCGGAAGGAGCCAGGTGGGGCTTCTGCATACTTCCGCATGGTTCTCCGTTGCTATTTAGTGCGACATAACGCGAAATCGTTTCAAAGTTTCTGCTGTCTCAAGCCGTCAAGTTGCGCCCATTTCTGCTATTAACGCGATGTTAAAGGTTTATAATCCGTTCCGCTGCACACAATTCATTTCGAAATCAAAAGGTGAATCGCAAATCATGAAAGTGTTTCCACGACTCTTTTTTGTTTTGACAGTTGTTTTATGTTCACAATTTGCCATCGCGCAGAACGCCGCTCTGGTTCGCTCAGATGAAGATAAGAAAAGCTACAAGTCGTCCATGGAAGTTGCCGACCAAAAGATTTATGACGAGGTGAAGGCCCACTCTGAATTAATGAAGAATCTGGAATACCTTACCAGCAACATCGGTGCGCGCCTGACGGGTTCAAAGCAGATGCAGGAAGCAAGTGACTGGACACTGCAGCGATTCAAGGATTATGGTGTGGCGGCCCATCTTGAGACCACACAGATTCCGCATGCCTATAACCGAGGCCTCGATTCTGCTGAGGTCACCAGCCCGGTGCTCCATCACGTTCCAATTCATGCTCTCGGCTGGAGCAAACCCACGTCTGGAGAAGTGTCAGGAACAGTCACAGTTTTAAAGCTTGA
>DASUBD010000320.1:0-3635 GCA_035763445.1 Candidatus Angelobacter sp. | reverse complement strand
GCCGCTGCGGCGCAGAAGATGAACTGCTCACCGGAAGAGGTGATGATGCGCGATGACCGCGTATGGCGTCGCGGAGCGCAGGAGCCGCGTGATGTTGGAAGGCAGGCGGAAAAGATTCTGGAAAAAGTGGATACGCCTCGTGGCAACGTGCAGGAAGTAAGCGGACGCGTTGAAGGGCAGACCCTGCGCGGGTCGCTGCAGCAAAAGAGAAAAGAAGAAGGGCCGAAGGACCACATGAGCTTTGAAGAAGCGGTGGTCTCAGCCATCGACTTTACTGGAGCGCTCACCGGGACAGGTTCTTACGCACCGCCGAAAGAAGCGCGAGGAGGATCGTTTAAAGGCGCAGGTGTTGGCCCTTCGCCTGCCTATTCGTATTCGGCACAAGTAGCCGAGGTGACCGTGGACACAGACACGGGTGAAGTCACAGTTCACAAAGTCTGGGCGGCGCACGATTGCGGGCGCGCGCTGAACCCCGTGTCAGTAGAGGGCCAGGTGATTGGCTCAGTGTGGATGGGGCTGGGACAGGCGCTGCAGGAAGAGATGGTGTGGAAAGACGGCCTGCTGATGAATCCCGGGATGCTGGAGTACAAGTCGCCATCGGCGGTGGAGTCGCCAGACGTCGAGTGCATCATCGTGGAGTCGGTGGATCCGGAAGGGCCGTTTGGCGCCAAGGAAGCGAGCGAGGGTTCGCTGGCAGCGACGATTCCGGCCATCGCAAATGCGATTTATGACGCGGTTGGCATTCGGCTGCGTGAAGCGCCGTTCACGCCGGAGCGCGTGTTGGCAGCATTGCGTCGTAACAAGCAGGACGCCAAGGCACTGGAGATCACGCGCGGCGCAGATCCCACGCTGCCCAAGACATTCCGCGAGCATGGCGGCTCTACGTGGTACAAGGGCAAAGGACCAAAGCGGCATGAGATGGATCCGGCAAGGCGGAGCATCGTGCAGGAGACGTAGGATGTCACCACGGAGGCACGGAGGCACGGAGGCACGGAGAAAAGCAAAATGGCTTTTTCAGGAGTTCAGACTTACGACAGTCCCGCAGAGCGCCGCCCGCTGACGCATATAAACCAGCTTTTGCAGTTCTCCGTGTCTCCGTGCCTCCGTGGTGAGAATTAATGTCGCTGCCTCGCTTCAAACTTCTACGGCCACGCACGATTGAAGAAGCCGTCGCACTCATGCTGGAACACAGCCAGCATGTGCAAATACTTGCCGGCGGCACGGACCTGCTTCCGTCGATGAAGCAGAAGCTGTTCACGCCGGACTACGTGATGGATATCCGCGGCATTGATGAGATGCAGGGTATTCACGTGCGCGCGGGCATCGGGGTAGAGATTGGGGCGCTGACACCGCTTTCCGTGATTGAAGATTCTGAGTTCATTCGCAGAAACTATCGCGTGCTGCATGAGGCGGTGGCGACCGTCGCTTCGCCCATCCTGCGCAACATGGGGACCATTGGCGGAAACATCTGTTTGGACACGCGCTGCGTCTGGTACAACCAGTCACTGCAATGGCGGGAGTCCTGCGGGTTCTGTATTAAGAAGGACGGCGATCTCTGCCATGTAGCGCCCGGCGGGACAAAATGCTGGGCGGCATTTTCCGGTGATACTGCGCCTGCGCTGCTCTGCCTGAACGCGGAACTGGAAATTGTGGGCCCGGTGGGTGTGCGGCGCATGTTGCTGAAAGATTTCTATACCAACGTGGGCGATGCGCGCATGCGCCTGGAGCGGCATGAGATGGTCACGCGAGTCTTTCTGCCACAATCGTGCTCGGGATGGAAGGGCAGCTACCAGAAGCTGCGGTTGCGAGGATCGATAGATTATCCTCTGGCGGGAGTGGCCGTGGTGCTGCGGCAGAATGGCGGTCCAGTGGAAGCCGCGCGCATGGCGATTACGGCTGTGAATCCCGCGCCGCTGCTGGTGACAGGGGTGGAGCACGCGCTGATGGGAAAGAAAGTAGACGAGCATACAGCAACCGTGGTGGCGGAACTGGCGGGAAAAACGGCAAAGCCGCTCACCACGTCAGGACTGACACCGGAGTATCGGAGAGAGATGATCAAGGTGTATGCGAAACGGGCGTTGATGAAGGCGGCGGGCAATTGACCATCACCGACTGCCACATTCACATTCAACCCGCGGAGATGTTCAAAACGGCGGCGCTGGAAGTAATGAAGAAAGCGCGCGGTCATTATGACGACATCCTTGAATACTGCCGCTCGCCCAAGGCGCTGCTGAAGCACCTGGATTCGATCGGCGTGGACCGTGCCGTACTCATCAACTATGTAGCGCCGGACACGATGGGCTTTACGCATGAAGTCAATCAGTGGGTGGCGAATTACTGCAAAGAAAATCCACGGCGGCTGATTTCCTGCGGCAGTGTGCATCCGCGACACAGCCTGAATGTGGAGAAAGACATGGACGAGATTGTGCGGCTGGGAATCCGGCTGATCAAGATTCATCCGCCGCATCAATTGCTGTATGCCAATGACTATCTGAACGGCGTCAAAGAACTGGAGACCATCTACCGGGCGGCCGAGGCGAATGGCATTCCGGTGATGGTGCACACCGGGACATCAATATTTCCGGCGGCGCGCAACCGGTATGGCGATCCAATTTACCTGGATGACGTTGCTGTAGATTTTCCCAGGCTGAAAATTCTGATGGCGCATGGCGGCAGGCCCATCTGGATGCAGACAGCATTCTTTCTTCTGCGGCGACACCGCAATATGCACCTGGATATCAGCGGGATTCCGCCGAAGCAG
The DNA here is from genome assembly GCA_035763445.1 of Candidatus Angelobacter sp. Taxonomy (GTDB): domain Bacteria; phylum Acidobacteriota; class Terriglobia; order Terriglobales; family Acidobacteriaceae; genus Angelobacter. Next base: position 874 of record DASUBD010000320.1, on the reverse strand, counting down.
CTGCTCACATATTTTCCACGTTTGCAGGAAATCGCACAGAGGACGTTGTTCGGCACAGACTGGCCGAGTCCCGGGATTCCAGATATCAAGCAGAACCTGGACCAATTTCAGGCGCTGGATTTGCCCGCGGAACTGAAAGAGCAGGTACTGAGCAGGACAGCTCTGGCAATTTGGCCGGAGTAGAAAAAGCTGGGGCAGAGACGCAGAGCATGGCTGCGCCTCCGCCCGAATTCAATGTATGTCTACACTACTGTTCTTCGTCCGGCCACCAAATGCCAGATCAGCGCTATGACGGCGAAGACCAGCAGCAGGTGAATAAACCCGACGGTCACGTGGAAAGCGACGAAGCCCAGAATCCACGCGATGAACAGGATGATCGCTAACAGCAAAAGCATTGTTTGCCCCCAATCTCGAATCAGTTGTTGTCAGATTCGATGGGAACACTTGCAGGCCTGTTGCTTTGGTTTAAGCGGTTAAAAATTTCTGCAGCGGACAACCTTCACATTTGGGAGTACTTCGGCAATACAGGTTTCCGGCGCGAACAATCAACGCGTGAAGCTCGTTATAGTGCTGCGCGAGTTCGGTTCGAGACATACGGCTCATGCGCGAGACAGGATGTCGCGGGTCAGAGCCAAGCTGCTGGAGTTGGAATTGCCCAGGAGCAGCACGGGTCACTGCATCTTCGATCAGCAATCTGATCTCGTCATAGCGGGCCTTGAAAGCGACGATTCCATGCCGCTCAAAGATGCGGCGCGTGTAAGCATCAACGACGAACACGGGATGGTTGCCGGCGTAGAGCAGGATGGAATCTGCAGTTTCCGGCCCCACGCCGTTCAAGGCCAGCAGCTCTGCCCGAAGCTTTTCCGTGGGCTGA
>DASUBD010000319.1:0-5412 GCA_035763445.1 Candidatus Angelobacter sp. | reverse complement strand
AAAGGAGCTTCAATTTCAGCAGCAGCCGCGTTTCAGGAGCCCACCTAGGAGAAACATCCCTCTGATTGATAGATCGCGGTTCCGCAAAATTCTTGCAAAAAAATTGTAAGCAGCTGGCCTACACTCACTGGGCTCCGACCTGCAACTTCAGCCCGTATGGAGGCATGATTGTGTCTTTAGGAGTGTTGGATGTTGGCGCGGTGAGCAGAACCACTTGCCGCCCGCGCAAGGCGTCCAGCACGGCAAGCACTCTCTGGTAGGTTACGCGCGCATCTGCCTTCACGTACACGATCTTGTCATTGAGGCTGCTCAGAGCATTAAGCTCCACTGGCCGCATACCGACAAACAGCTTTCCGTCGGCGGTGATGCTCACAACTGTCACATCTTCTTTGTCGGCTTCGGGCATCTCCACCGCCTGAGTGGAGAACGGCATTTCTACAGTAATACCTGGCCGGCGCATCGGTTTGGTCGGGTCCTGCGCACCTGCCAGCGATGTCAGAAGAAACGTAATGAAACACACTTCAAGTACATGCTTCATAGCTTCAACTCCTTTGGACATTCTTATGGGAACTGACTTAAGTTTTGCTGCCGCCTACTGCGCTTTGCCCAGCGCCGCCGTAGCGAGCGTAGTACCCAGCCCCATTGTTTCCACAGCCGTTGACGGCACAATCACCATGGAGCCTTTTTCCTTAATGGCTTCATAGAGCATGTTCATGGCGCGCAGATGCAGGGCCACAGGATTCTCCGCGTACGCCTGCGCGGCGTGAACAAATTTGTCGGAAATCTCCGTCTCCGCCTGGCCAAGGATGATGCGGGCCTGCCGCTCGCGTTCCGCCTGGGCCTGCCGAGACATGGCATCTTCAAGGCCGCCGGGAATTTTCACGTCGCGGATCTCCACCGACTGCACCGTAATGCCCCAGCCGGTGGTCTTTTCGTCGAGAATTTTCTGCAGCTCGTGGCCCAGGGTCTCGCGCTCGGTGATCATCTGGGCCAGCTCATGACGACCGATGGATTCGCGCAGTCCGGTCTGCGCGCTCAGGGTGATGGCCTCAACGTAGTTCTCCACTTCCAGAATTGCCTTCTCAGGATTCCACACCAGCCAGAAAACAATCGCGTCAACATTCACCGGAACCGTGTCGCGCGTAAGAGTGGATTCGGCAGTAACGCTGGCCACGCGAACACGCTGGTCCACATAAGGACTGAGCGTTTCAATCACCGGAACTATGTGCACCAGCCCCGGACCGCGCAGGCCAACGTAACGCCCCAGACGCAATACGGCCACCTTCTCCCATTGCTGCACCACCTTGATGGCGAACAGGAAATACAAGCCAATCAGTGCTCCTGAAATGAGAAAAGCCGGGCGCTGTGTGACTGCCGTGGAAATTGCGCCGGCGGCCAGAAAGACGATAAACAGCGCTAAGGCCGGCCCGCTGATGGTTGTGATCTCAGTCTTCCTGGATCTGCCGAGAATGGTAAGCATACGTCATCTCCTTCGCGCCGCATCAGGCGCCATTTCACGCAGCTGTTCCAGCAGCTCTTCTGCGGTAAATCCTGCGGCTCCGGCGCGGGCCAGGAACTCGCCCGCAAGCTGGCTCAGTTGGCGCGCCCGTTCTGCTTCGTCGCGCCGCACCTTTTTCTGCGTAATGAAAGTCCCTGTTCCCTGCTGCGTCTCCAGCAACCCGCCAAGTTCCAGCTCACGATACGCGCGCAGAACAGTATTGGGATTGATGGCAAGGTCCACAGCAAGCTGGCGTACCGTGGGCAGCTGATCTCCTGCAGTCAAAGTGCCTGACGCGACGCCGGCACGAACCTGATCGATGATCTGGCGGTAGACCGGCACCCCGCTGCGCAGGTCCAGCCGGAATTTGAAAGCGTGGTTCGAATTGGCTCCTGCCGCACTCATTGTCTCTAAGTACTATTGTTATATATAACTAGTACATTGTGTCAAGTAGAATCTTTTAGCTGGCTTTCCAGGCGGTATTCAGCGCTCGGCTGACCCGACCCAACCGCTGACGGCTCGGCGATACACAAGATGAAAGGAGAAAAACAGAAGAGCGATTACGGGAAAAACCAGCAGGCTGGCTTCCGGGCCGAGAGGTCCGCCCGTAATCGAATTACTGCCATGAAAGCTGGCGGTAAGAAGACGGTCAGCGGCAACGTTTCCGCCATTGGGTCCCGAATAGAAATAGATGGCCGCCCAATCGAATGCAGCGTGAAAGCCGATGGCAAAGCGCAAGTCACCTGTACGTCGCAGGGTAAGGCAAGCGAACATTGCAATCAGGGAAACACTGGCCCAATCCGTCCAGCGCTCGTCGGATTTGGTGAAGTAATGCAGAGCGCCGAAGGCGACGGAGATCAGAGCTGCGGCCGGCCAGAAGCCCATGCCGGATGCCAGCGTGAATTGCGGATAGGCACGGAAGACAATCTCCTCAGTAAATCCAATGGCGAGACTCGCCAACACCCACCAGGACGCGGCGATTAGCAGCGCACTCCCCTGCAAGTTCAGGTGTCCCGGAGAGTAGCCTCCGGCCAGTCCGATCAGAGCAATGAGCAGAGACACGGCGGCAAAACCGAAGATGGCGCCGCTCCAGAACAGCCGGCTGAAACTGTTCCGTCCTGGAATGCCGTAATCGCACAACCGGCGCCGCTCCAGCCTGGCCATGATCAGAGTAGCCGCGACAACAGCCATCAGGGTAATGACGTCCTGAACGAGCAAAACCTTGGCGTTGGGCCATGCAGGAATCGTGAACCGGAAGTGATTCACGACGAGATCCACTATCTCCGAGAAAACCGACTGGATAATAAAGAAGACGATTGAAAAGAGCAGAAAGCGCCATCCCGCACGATATCCTGCTTCGCTGCGAAAGATGGCTTTCAGCTTCATACGTCAAGATAGTATGCCAGTCAGAGCCAAAGATCCCGCTGCATCAAGTCCTTATTCTGGTACTTTCTTTGCGCAAGGAGAGACCTGCTATGCTCGGTTCCGCCGAAATTGTTGCTTTTGTGGCTACCACAAGTTTTGACAAGGCCCGTTCTTTCTATGAAGGCGTTCTCGGCTTGAAGTTCGTCAACAATGACGGCTTCGCTCTTGTCATGGAAGCCAACGGAGTATCTATACGCATTGCCAAAGTCGGGAAGTTCACGCCCGCGCAATTCACGGTTCTGGGTTGGAAAGTGCAGGACATTAAGAAAACAGTCTCCGCGATGGAGAAAAAGGGAGTCAAATTCGAACGCTTTCCCGGAATGGAGCAGGACAATCTTGGAATCTGGACCGCCCCCGGCGGCGCAAAGGTCGCGTGGTTCAAGGATCCGGATGGAAATATCCTGTCAGTGTCAGAGCACTGAAGCGCCGCTGTTATTTATGCCGCCTTAAGCAGTTCTTCACGATGCATGAGCAGGCTATAAAGTCGCTGGTATTCGTCAGCCATCTTTACGCTGCTGAAGTGTGTCTGCGCATGACGCGCGCAGTCTTCGCATGAGATGGACTTCAGCTTCTGGAGCGCTTTCACTGCCTCACCGATATCTTCGACAACAAATCCTGTTACGCCATGTTTCACCACTTCCGGCAGCGCGCCTCTGCGGAACGCGACAACCGGAGTTCCGCTGGCAGCGGCTTCCATAGCCACGAGCGAGCTGGTTTCATCCACCTGGCTGGTGATGAGCAAGGCGGCCGATTCGCGCAAAAGCTTACGTTTGAGTTCGTCAGGTGGACAATCGATCCATGTAGCATTCGCGTTTGTGCGCAAGCGCGGCTGGATCTCTCGCGCAAAAAATTGCTGGTGATAAGAGAAAGGATAGACTTGGCCGGCAATCACAATCGGGAAATCTGCTTGCGCGGCGATATCCAGCGCCAGGTGCGGGCCTTTTTCCTCACATATCCGGCCCAGCCAGAGCAGGCCGTTGCGGTTGCCATGGTTGGGCAGGAAGCGGTCCAGGGCAATTCCATTGGGTACGACAGCAACCATTTGTTTAATATCCGAGAAACTGCGCGCCTGGGACTCGGAGACGCAATTGAAGCTCACGTTTTCGGTGACACTTTCAAACTGCGTTGCCGGATAGAAATATCGCGGCAGATGCACTGTGGCAAGCACTGGAACGTCAATCTCCGCGGCGCGCCTCCAGAAACTTCCCGACATGTCATGCACCAGATCGAATGGATGGCCCTCAAGCGTTCTCTGGTAAACCAGCTCGATAATTGCGTCCTGATGTTCGCGGTTGCGGCGCTCGAAATCATCCGTGCGTAAACAGGGTTCGCCCGTGCTGAAGAGTTCACCCGAGACACGAGATCCCGCAGAGGCCGCAACAGCGGTAAGTGCGCCGCGTCCTGCCATCTCCCTTTCCAGAGTCCACAAGACCTGTTCGGCTCCGCCGGCGCTGGCTTCAGATACCGTCAACAGCGGATAAGCCACGTATAGAACTTTCAATTGATTGCCCATATTCAAATTTAGTAATTGAAATAATCTTGTAATTTGGTCATTGAACCAGCGCGGGAATTCCAATTACCCAATTACCCAATTACTCATTTACCAGATTTCCGCTCAGCATCCATATACTTCCTGAACTCACTTGCCACTTCGTCTCCACTCATCTTCCATTGCCACAGCTCGTAATTGAGCTTCCACGGCATGGGACGCTTGGTGAAGTCGTAGTTCGCGACAGGACGAAACTTCTCTACCTCAGGACGGAAGCCGTCCAGCACCAGCTTCTGCGACTTATAGGTATGGAACATCTCCAGTTTCTTGCGCATGGCCCCTGCTTCCACGTTTATTTCCACCTCTTCACCGGAACGCTGATGGAATTTCTGCACTGCGCCTTTGCCATCCGGATCGCGATGGTAGAGCGGAGCCTCCCACACTGCAATCCCCATCTGGCGGCCGTTTACGACCGATAAGAAACAGGCAGAATCGTGATCTGGATGCCCACCTTCATAAGAAAGCGTCAGGAGCGCCTGCGGTCGGATTTCGCCAATAACCTTCGCAACCGCCTCAGCCGCATGGGGCAGGCGGCAAAAAAGTTCCTGATCGGCAATCCCCCCGGAAACATAATCAGAGAGAAATACGGGCTCGGCTCCGGCAATTGCCAATGCTTCGCGGGCTTCCTGCCGCCGAACCTCTGCATACGCCTCGCGTGAGCCATAATCTTTCCAGAAATATGGGTCATGAGGCGCGCCGTCGGTGGCAAAGACCACCACTGGCCTGCGCATCTGCTGCATGAGCGCCCCGAACCCGATCACTTCATCATCGGGATGGGCCACCAAAATTAGAGTTGTTTCCAGCAGAGCATCAAAGCCGGCCATCTCAGTATCAGATGCAACATCCAGCTTTGCTGCTGGATGCCAGACGAATGCGGGGAAGCTTTGCTCGCGCCCGCAACCACAGGTATACTCCGGCTTTCCATGACCAGTCTCCAGGT
>DASUBD010000318.1:0-2379 GCA_035763445.1 Candidatus Angelobacter sp. | reverse complement strand
AATGATGAACTTCACGTTGAGCGGCAATTTGCCGCCGTGGCCCTGCATGAGCGCCTCAATGGCCTTGATCTCCATCCACAGCTGGCCTTTGTCGTCCACGGCGCCCCGCGCGTAAATGTTCTGGTTGCGCTCCGTAGGTTCGAAGGGCGGGGATATCCATTCGTTCAGCGGCTCCGCCGGCTGGACATCGTAATGGGCATAGCACAGCACGGTGGGCTTGCCCGCCGCATGCAGCCAGTCGGCATAAATCAACGGATGGCCACTTGTCGGGATTACTTCAACATTTTCCATGCCGATGCGGCGCAGGTCGCTCGCTACAAACTCGGCGGCGCGGCGCACATCGTCTTTATGCTCGGGAGCCGTGCTCACGCTGGGAATGCGAAGCAGGTCTTTGAGCTCTCCAAGAAATCGTTGCTGGTTCTGTTGTGCAAATCCAACTGCGGGCGAGGCCATGCTGGTGTCTCCTGGCTGGAAAATCAAACCCTAAAGTATATATCGCCCGTTGCGAGACAGGATTCTCCGATTGCGAGGATGCCAAGGCTGGAGCCGAACCCAGCGCTCATTGTTGATTAAAAATTGCAGCTGCTTTGCGTGCACTTGCCCACTGGTTGCTCAATCCCAGTTTGTCGACCCAATTTTCAAGGTAGTTGAGATCGAGGTCCTTGCCCTGCACTTTCAGGATGCCGGCAGCGTCTTCAATCTGTCGCAACGATTCACCCATTTTTGCCCATTCTAGCTTGGACAGAATAACGTCTTCAGCAGTTGCAACGAAAACGGGAATACCTTCCAGTTCGACTTTCTTGCGTCGTCTGAGCTTTTCGTCATTGAAAGGACCAGGTTTGTGAAAGATGAGATCAATTTTCCATCCCGTCTTGTCGCTGATCACATTAAACATCGAACGTTTTTGAGCGGCTTCGATCGCAGTTGGGATGTCAAAATAATATTCTGATGAGGGGACCAGCTTCAAAAACGCTTGTATCTGAAAAGGAGTCGCTGAAATTACAAAATCAATATCCGCGGTGGATCTGGGGGCTCCGTGATAGTTACTTGCCCAAGACCCGGTTAACATATAAAGGATCCCGGCCTTTTCGAGGAGCTCGGTAATTTCGCGGAAAACATCAGACGGGATCATCGCAGCCAGGCTGGCGGATCCTTGGGAAAGAAAGCACAACGCACCGCTTCTCTCGCAACTTGTTGCTCCGACCAATCCGGGTGCTCTTTTCGAATACGAGCCTTGGTGAGGTTTCGGACCATCTGGCTCATCTCAAAGCCCAGACGAACCCGTTCCTCGCCGCCAATCCTGCGCCAGACTTCTACCTGCCGAGCCTCTATGTCCGGAGTGGTATCAAGCAGCATACGAAAATGTTAGCACGAGTTGGGTAGTGAGCTGCTTTGTCTATAATTGAACCAGTGAGTACCGAACCCACAGTTCGCAAGCTTGCCGAAGCCGATTTCCCCACGCGCTGGGGTCATTTCCGCATCATGGGTTTTGAAGGTCAGTTTCCGGCCGATGGTGAGAATGGCGACCGTCGCAAGGAAGAGGCCGTGGCCCTGGTCATGGGCGACATTCATTCTTCACCGTCGCTCGTCCGCATTCACTCTCAATGTCTAACCGGTGACGTCTTTGGCTCACTTCGCTGCGACTGCCGCCAGCAGCTGGAGATGGCGCTCTCCATGATTGCCCGGTCCGGCGCCGGAATCCTTATCTATGAACAGCAGGAAGGTCGCGGTATTGGGCTCATGCCAAAGCTGAAAGCGTATGAGTTACAGGATCAGGGACTCGATACCGTTCAGGCCAACGAACAACTGGGCTTCAAGGCTGACCACCGCGAATTTCAGCTCCCGGCGGAAATTCTCAAAGCGCTGAATGTGAAAGCCGTTCGCCTGCTGTCCAATAATCCTCAAAAAGTTGCAGCACTCGAATCGGCTGGAGTAAAGGTTACTGAGCGCGTGCCCGCTGAAGTGGAACCGCACGCCGCATCCGAACGATACCTGAATACCAAGAAGGAAAAGCTGGGCCATCTGTTCACGGAACGCTGACCAGAATTTGCTTTAGAACTCTGTCTCTGCCCTTCTTCCTTTTACCGCATGATGAGCCTGCGAAGCTCGTCTTTGCGGACGGTGGGCAGCTCCCGGAGTGCCGATTTCACCAATGCGCGATAGACTTCATTCGCTTCCGGTAGCCGTTTGAGTTCGCGCAAGTGACGGCGAACAGTCTCCAGATCGCCGCGCTTGATTGGTCCGCTGAAAGCCGCAGCCGGTCCTCTCTCCAGATAGTTTTTTAGTGTTTGTTGCAGAATCGCCGCCATCACCTTGCGAGTTTCCGTCAGGCTCAAGCCCGCGGCACGTCCCACGCGCTCAGCCGTCACCAGCGTGGCC
>DASUBD010000317.1:0-4873 GCA_035763445.1 Candidatus Angelobacter sp. | reverse complement strand
GTTTGAGTCTGCTGCTGGGCAATTGCCCCTGCCGGTACGAGCCAGAGAACAAAAAATGCAAAGACCAGCGCCACTGATGGAAACACTTGGGCGCAATTCTGACTGGCTCTCTTAAAGAACACCAAGATATGACTACCCTCAGAACAAGTTGGGAAAAACTCAGATTATACGGGAGTTAACTTGATCGTGCCATATTAACCCGTGATTTCTCAGCGTCCAAATCATTATTCGTGAGGAGCAGGGCCACTCCACCCCATCGCGCAAAACGTACGACAGGGACCGCGAGCAGGCGGTCTGATCCGTGCACTTGGAACGCTTGAGAAAGAGAAACTTGCATAGCTTTTGTAAGGATTTGAAACTTAATTCGTCGTGATCGGCTCAACCTCAACCAGGCAGGAATAGAATGTCGGTCCCGCGCCGATATCTGTAAGAACTTCTGAGGTGAGAGCATTTATGCTCTTACCGTCAGGCGAAAGCCTTGCCCAGTTCAGCCGGGCGGCAACAACACCGGGCTGTACCGAACCATTTACGTGCGCGCGCAGGCGCACCTCGCCACGAGCGTTAAAGACCCGGACCCAGTCTCCTTCCCGGATATTGCGCGGCGCCGCGTCTGTGGCATTGATCTCCAGCAACTCCGGATGTTCCATCTTCTGCACGGCTTCAATATTGCAGAAGCTTGAATTCAGGAAGTTATCTGCTTTCCGTGACAGCAACTCCAGCGGGAAGCTGCGAGCCTTGTCTACATGGCGCGATTCACTGGGAGGCACAAAAGATGCAATCGGATCCAAGCCTTTGGCTGCCAGAGATTCGCTAAAGAGTTCCGCTTTGCCGCTGGGACTGGTAAACCCTCCTTTTGCGTACGGAAGAAACGGGCCCTCTCTAAAGCTGAGCCGCACGTGACCTTCGTTTTCCAGCCTCTGGCGATCGATTCCCTTCAGCCAGCCATCGGGATCAACTGCTCCGTTCTTTGCGCTGAGCACAAGATCAATCATCGCGTCGTCGGTGTCACGAAAGCATTCCTCAGTAAAGCCAATTTTGGCTGCGAGGTCACGAAACAGTTCACTATTGGACTTGCATTCACCCAGCGGAACGATCGCCTGATTGGAAACCTGAACATAACAATGGCCGTAAGCACCAAGCAGGTCTTTGTGCTCAAAGAAGGTGGTGGCGGGCAGCACGATATCCGCGTAATTCACGGTATCGGTGAAGAACTGCTCGTGCACCACGGTAAAGAGATCAGGGCGAAGGAATCCGCGGACCACATCATTGTGATTGGGCGCTACCACCGCGGGATTTGAGTTGTAGACAAAAACCGCCTTCACCGGCGGATCATTGACCGTGTTCAGCGCCTGCCCCAACTCCACCATATTGATGGTGCGCGAAGGGCGTCCCAGAGGGCTCTTCTGCATGAGCTCCGGCATTTCCAGGCTCTGGCGATCAAACGGGAATGCCCCGCTCAACGAAAGCCACAATCCGCCGCCAACCTGCTGCCAGGAGCCGGTGATGCACGGCAGCATGGAGATGGCACGAACGGCCATGCCTCCGTTTTCTGCGCGCTGCACTCCGTAGTTCACGCGAATGACGGCCGGAGTAGTGGTGGCATATTCGCGCGCCAGAGTCTGAATATCGCCGGCGCTGATTCCAGTGATTTGTGCCACGCGTTCCGGGGAATACTCCTGGACCCGTTCCTTCAGTTGTTCAAATCCCAGCGTGTACTTGCTTACGTAGTCCGCGTCATAAAGATTTTCATTGATGATTACGTGCATCATGGCCAGCGCCAGCGCGACGTCTGTGCCCGGATTGATGGGCAGGTACCAGTCGGCGCAACGCGCCGTACGCGTCTTATACGGATCAATCACCACCAGCCTGGCGCCATTACGCCGCGCCTCTTCAATAAATGGCCAGAGATGGACATTGTTGCCGTGGATGTTGGCGCCCCAGGCAATGATGTATTTCGAGTGAGCAAACTGCTCCGGTTCTGTGCCCAGCTTGCGGCCGGTGACGGTAATCAGGGCATCACCGCCGGCTGTGGCGCAGATAGTGCGGTTCAATTGTGAAGCGCCGAGACGGTGAAAAAAGCGGTGTGACATGCCAGCGAAGCTGAGAACTCCCATGTTGCCGGCATAGGAATAAGGAAGTATTGCTTCCGGGCCGAATTCGGCAGAAATCTGCTTGAAGCGATCGGCGATTTCAGTGAGCGCCTGGTCCCAGCTGATGCGGACAAAGTCGCCCGCGTTCCCTATTCCCTGTCCTTTGGGCGCGACCCGGCGCATGGGATACAAAACGCGCTCCGGCGAGTAGACACGATCAAGGTACTTGGTGACCTTGGCGCAGAGAAACCCGCGAGTGACAGGATGCTTGGGATCTCCCTGAATACGCGTGGCGCGGCCGTCCTCCACCGTAACCAGAACGCCGCACGCGTCTGGACAATCGTGCGGACAGGCGGCATGAACCACTTTCTTGGGCATGAGAAACATTATAGTTTCTTCTGCCCCTGGTTTTCAGAAAGGGTTTAAGAAAGACACTTCGGCGTCTATTCACTGACGCAACAGCCGGAAGGCTTGATGCCAGTGGTTGTCCTGAAAACCAGCCAGCACCCAGACCAGACACATGGCCTCAAGATAATGCGAGGAACTGATCCCGCCGCAATCGACAACGCCCCAGCCAAAGCGGTCGCAGATTCCTGCAACTGTTTTCTTGGCCGCGATATCGTCGCCACAAATGAACATATCTGGCTTACCCTGCGTGAACTTCGGCTGATACATTAACGCGTGCCCAACAGTGTTGAAGCACTTGACGATTCTGGCTTTGGGAAGGAGCTGTTGGACCTTCTCTCCACCTGAAGATCCCCGTCCACCGACCAGGCACGGACGGTTGTCCACAAACTCGAGTGGATTCGTGGCATCAATGACGATTTTGCCGTCGAAATTTGCGACGCCGGCAAGATTGATCGCCTCTTCCGTGGCCGTACCGAGGGTTGCCAGAACGATGATCTCCCCGAATTGCGCAGCATCATTAAAGCTTCCACCGGAGCGGCCATGGCTGGAGTTCTTCACCCAGGCTTCAATCTTTGCGTTCTTTTTATCCCGCGATCCCAACATCACGATATCCCCGGCCGAGACAAAGCCTTCGCCCAACGACCGGGCGACATCTCCAGAACCCAAAATGCCGATTTTCATATTTTGCCTCCTGGACTGAAAGCAGGAGTATAGAGGCTGAAAATAATGCAAGCTACTAGCCGAATGGGGAGGTAACGTTGAGCTTACTTCTGGCACCTGGGACAATAGTGTGTCCCTCGCCCGCCGACCACAATTTTCTTAATAGGCGTTTTACACACCAGGCAGGGTTCGCCTTCGCGGCCGTAAGCACGATGCTGCAACTGGAAGAAGCCGGCTTCACCATCAGCATCAACGTAATCGGAAACTGATGAACCTCCAGCCGCTATGGCTTCTTTGAGCACCTCCTGCACGGCCGCGTGCAGGCGTTCGAGTTCTGCTCGCGTCAGCGTATTAGCCCGGCGCCGTGGCCGTATGCCCGCACGAAACAGGCTTTCATCTGCGTAGATATTACCGACTCCGTGCAGCAGTTTCTGGTTCAGCAAGGCTGCCTTGATGGGGGCCTTGCTCTTGTGGAAGAGAGCCGCAAAATCCTGGGGGGTTACGCGCAGCGGTTCTGTGCCAGGGCCTTGAAAGCCCGCTTTGCGTACCTCCAGCCGCCCAAAGCGGCGAGGGTCGACAAAATGAAGTTCCCTTCCGGACTTGAGGTGGGCCACCAGGTGTGTGTGCCGTGCCGGTTCAACACCGGCGTTTGTGATCAGCATGCGTCCGGTCATGCCGAGATGTACGATCCATTCGCTTTCAGAAGTCCCATTGCACCCGCTCAAGTCAAACACAATGTGCTTGCCCACACGCTGGACGCGTTCTATGCGAGCGCCTTCGAGTGTCCGGGCAATCTCGCCCGCGGGAGATTTGAGGGGCTCCGGTTTGTTGCCTACCCACGCACTTTCAATAGTGTCGCCGGCAACCCGGCGATGTAATCCGCGCGCAATCGTCTCTACTTCAGGTAATTCGGGCATGGGCTTGTTGCAGTGATTATCTCAGTTTCAGTGAAGAGAAGTTCTAACGAGGAGCGTAGAACGCTAGCGGGTATAAGGCTCGGGTTTGGAGGTTAAGTGGGCCGGGCCTGGGTGAGTTTTCTTGCGCGGTTCCGGTTTGCGCACGCCAAGCGCGATATCCGCAAGCTCCAGGAAACGAGCGCTGCCGGGATTGCCAACCTGCCGATGGTCCCACGCGCGGTCGCCATTTTGTCCTTTAAGAGAAAAGCGGGGTGAGATCCACAGCTCTTTAGAAAGATCTTCCTGCGGGACCGGTTTAATCGGCTTTTTCCTACGCGGCATCCACGTTTCATTGTAGCCCATCCAGAGTTGGATTCTTCGCCGTAAATCGCACTTAGGTAACGAGGAGGATGCAGGCACCCTTTTGGTATCTCCCTGAGTGTGAAAGGGGGCAAGCCTGACTACGGTACAATCGGGGCAGCCTTGCCGCTGGGGTATGCGCAGTTTCCTGGCATGAATAAACTCTTCGACAAAAGGACCGCGCAGGCGCTGCTCACAGCGCTAGTGTTCATGCTGGTGCTGCTTTTCCTTTACTCAGCCTGGCGGGCGATCATCGCCTTCCTATTCGCCATTTTCTTTGCTTATCTGCTGGAAGCGCCGGTGGCACGACTGGAAAGATGGTTTCGCGGCTCGCGGAGCGGGGCCATTGCGGCCGTTTATGTGGTGTTCCTGGCAGCTCTGGTGGTCCTGTTCGTAGCGGTAGGGCCAACCGTGATGGACGAAGCCAACAAACTTCGCCACCATGCGCCGGAGTTAATG
>DASUBD010000316.1:0-10057 GCA_035763445.1 Candidatus Angelobacter sp. | reverse complement strand
CGGATCATGACCGGCAATGGTTTGCAGTACCAGATCACAATCAGCGGCGGTGCGGCACATGGGACCAATCTTGTCCATGGAATAAGCCAGAGCCATCGCTCCAAAACGGCTTACACGCCCAAAGGTGGGACGAAGTCCCGTGGTGCCGGTGAAGCCGGAAGGACAAATGATGGATCCCCAGGTTTCAGTGCCTAGCGCGAAAGCTGCCAGGCCCGCAGCCATGATTGCTCCTGAACCGCTCGAAGAGCCGCAGGTCCAGCAGTTCGTGTTCCAGGGATTTTTGGCGGGCCCGGTAGCCGCAGCTGATGCGTAACGGTAGCCCATGCCTCCCGCCAACTCAATCATTGCTGCTTTGCCGATCAGCACTGCTCCAGCGCCGGTAAGCTTGCGAATCACCGTGGCGTCATAATCAAACTGCTGGTTGGCATACGGGCGGGCTCCCCACGTCGTGGGATATCCCTTTACAGCGAGTAGGTCCTTGGCGGCGTAGGGAATTCCGTGCAGCGGGCCGCGATACTTTCCTGAGGTAATTTCTTTTTCGGCAGCGTGCGCCTGATCAAGCGCGAGTTTCTCAGTCAGAGTGACGTAAGCATTCAGCCGCGGACCAATGGTACGGCTCCGCTCCAGATAGCTTTGCGTGAGCTCCACGGGAGAGAGCTTGCGGGCCTTAATGCGGGCAGAAAGCTCGGTGACCGGAAGGAAAAGAATATCTTCGCCGAGCATTAGCGTTTTCCTCCTTCGCGGCGAAGTTTGAGGACGGTCGCGGGTTGGTCGCCGTTTTCGAGGGCGAAGGCGCGCATCTTCTCAACCCCGTCCTGCGCCTCAGCCATGGCGCGGCGTATGTCAGCTTTCTGCTCGTCGTTCAGCATATTTCCGTATTTGCGGAAGATGGAGGCGACCTTCATTTCCACCTCCGCCTGGGCGGCAGGCGAAAGCTTGGCCATTGCGGCCCTGGCCTTTTCCTCCACGTTGCTTGGCTGCAATGGAGTTGTGCTCTGTGCCTGTTCAAGAGCTTGTGCCGGGTTGATCAAGGCAGTGGTTGCGGCTGCAGCAGCGCCGAGTGCAAAGCGCCTGCGAGTCACGGAAATACGCGCCATAGTGGATCCCCCTGAGACGTTAAGAGGTGAAGGCGGAGGGTAAATGAAAGGGCGGAGGGGCGTCAAACACCTGAAGCAAGCTGCGCATCTAAGTCTCTGCCACCAAGTCACTACGATTTTTACAAGGAGCGGCCTCATGCCGCGATTTCTGACCTTCGACGAGAAGACCGCATCCACCCTTCGCGAGCAAGTCCCGGAGCAACAGGTGTTTGAACACGGTGCGAAGAGCGCAGTGGATTATGCCCTGGGCAGCGAAAAGACAATGGTTACGGTGATGCCAACGGGCGCCGCACGGGAGGCGGCCATCGCTGTCTTTCGCCGGCCCAAACTGGCCAAACCTGTTACCCAACCCGAACTGCGCGGTGTAGTGATGCCGGAGATGCGCAAGCCCGCTGCTTCCGTTCCTGTGCCAATCAGGGATTCTGCGTTGCGTGCCGGAGGCTTTCTGGGACTACGGGACGAAGCGGTGTTTGAAGATGCGCCGGTCGTCAAAAAGAAACAGAGCTGGTGGCGGCAACACTTCTGGCCGGACGACGAATAATCCAGACCGTGTGTCCCTCCTTCCACGGTCATTGATTTCAGCCCAGGTGAGTTTTGGCCATCGCGGCAGCAGGTTCGGCACGCCCGCGCACCAACTTGTCAATCTGAGGCGCGACTCTGGATGAAATGCCGCAGACCAGAAGCGCCGTGACGATCCCGGTAAATACGTCCATGGTGTAGTGAACGCGCAGGGAAAGTACTGTGACGATTTCAAAGACAAGCACCATTGAGGCAAATGTTGTCAGCCATATGCGGCGAAGCCGGGCCACTTCATAGAGACCCAGCACGGCAATCGCGGTGTGTCCGGAAAAGAAGAAATCGTTGGCAACTTTGTATGTGACCAGTAGCGAAGGAACACCAGGGCTGTGCCAGAGGATTCCTGTTGGCGGCGGCAGAGCACAGAGCGCCTGCATGAACTGACGCAAGGCCATCACGAGCATCAGGCTGAGGAAGGGACGCACGCTGCGGCCGAAGAGCCATGAGAGAAGGAGGAAAAGGCCGAAAGCGTCAATAAAACCTGAGCTAATCACCAGCAGCCTGTTGGTCGCAGTGGGATGACCGATAAGATAGGAGTTAATAGGCGCGGTGAGCTGATGCAGTCCGTCAGTGATGCCGCTTCCGGAAAGCTGACGCGCCCCGATCAGCGATTGCGTCCAGAACCACAGGGCGAGGGCGACAGCGGTAAAAATGATGCGCCGGATGATGGTTCGCCCGTCACTGTGCGAAGCGGCAATAGATTTGGCGTTCACGGGCTCAGTTATGCGCTCCCGCGCCGGCCGCTGAAACATTTTCTGTCGCCATCTCCTTCAACTTTCGCAGGTCGAGTTTTCCCGTTCCCAGATAGGGCAGTTGCTCAACCCGGACAAACTGGTCAGCGCGAGGCTTCCACAACGCGGGAAGATCGCAGCGCGCGAGACGCTCCAGCACGGGATTCAGATGCTCCTCAGGCAAGGTATGCAGGACAATCAGGCGCTCTCCTTTTTTCTCATCTGGCACAGCTGTTACAGCGAACCTTTGTTCGGTCAACTCAGCCAGTTCGTGCAGCTTGTCTTCGACCTTGATGTGCGGCACCATCTCACCGCCGATTTTGCTGAAGCGGCTCAGGCGGTCAGTGATGCGCAGAAAGCCATCTTCATCCACCATGGCCATGTCGCCGGTGTTGTACCAGCCATCATGCAGCACTTCAGCCGTCTTCTCGGGACGATTGAGATAGCCCTGCATTACGTTGGGGCCGCGCACCAGTAGCAGGCCGGACTCTCCGGGCTTCACAGGCTGTTGGGTTTCAGGATCCACGATACGGATGCTCATGCCGGGCAATGGATGACCAATGCTTCCGCGTTTGGCTCCAACCTGGCGAAAATCAGCAGCGCGGAATCCCGGCGTGTTGACTGCGACCACAGGAGAACATTCCGTACAGCCGTAGCCCTCCATGGGACGGATGCCGAAGTGATCTTCAAAAGCCAGCGCCAGTCGCTCCGGCAACTTTTCCGCTCCAGCCACAACATACTGCAAACTCCCGAACTCTTCCGGCGAGCAGCGCCGCATGTAAGCCTGCAGGAAGGTGGGAGTGGCCAGGAGCATGGTGATTTTGTAGTTGCGCACCAGGCCGCCAATTACGCGCGAATCCAGCGGATTGGGATGGAACACCGCGCCGATTCCCGCCAGCGCAGGCAGAGCAAGCGTGCCGGTAAAGCCAAACGAGTGGAAGAAGGGAAGGATGCCCAGAATCTTCTGCTGACCACTGAGGAGAAATACCTGATTGAGCTGCTCGGCGTTGGCGGCAATGTTGTAGTGCGTAAGCACAACGCCTTTGGGATCTCCGGTGCTGCCGCTGGAGAAAATGATGGTGGCAATGTCATCAAGAGATGTTCTTCGTTCAGCGCCGACGGATTTTTCGATCCAGCGAGCAGGCATAAAAGAGAGCAACAGCGCGCTCATCCGCTCAGCGAAACGCGGATTGGCAGCTACATCTTCAATCAGCGTTGGCTCCATGGGCGGGCGCGTCTGGATACGTTCAAGAAATGCCTGGGAACTGATGACCGTTTTCAATCCGCACTGGGCGACGCAGGAAGCAATCACTTCATTGGAAGCGGTGTAGTTCAAGTTGACCGGCACCTTGCCCATCAATAGCACGGCATAATTCACCAGAGCGCCACCGACTGAGGGTGGCAGCAGGATGCCGACCTTGTCTTGCCCTTGCCACACGGTGCGCAGACGGCGCGCAAGATAGATGGTGCGAGCCAGCGCACTGCCAAAGCTTACTTTTGGCGTTTTCCCATCAGCCATGGCAAAGCGCCAGCGATATCTTTTTGCTGTCCTGATGAAGGTGCGCTGAATCGGCTTCATGTAGCGCTTGCGGCTGGTGAACGCCGCGCTCCCCAGTTCCTGCACAACGGTCCGCGCTTCCTGTGACGTTGCCGTGGATGGCAGCGGCGTTCCGAACACGACGCTTACCGGATAGGGAATGCGACGGGGCACTTTCCAGAGGAAGCGTCCACGCTCAAAGCTGAAGATGGATCCCCAAACGCCATCCAGGTTCACGGGGATGATGGGCGCATCCACATCTTTCATAATGCGCTCCATGCCGCGGCGGAACGGCAGCATCTGCCCAATGCGCGTCATCTGGCCTTCAGGAAAGATGCAGACCAACTCGCCTTCGCGGATGCTCTTTGTGGCCTCGCGCAGTGATTGGATCAGCTCGCGCGGACGCTGCTGCGAGGAGATGGGAATCACGCGCAGGATTTTCAGGAACGGCTTGAGCCAGGGCCGCTCATACATGTCCTTGAACATCAGGAAGCGAATGGGCCGGTCCGTGGATGCGATCAGCAGCGCTGCGTCCGCCATGGAGACGTGGTTGGGAACCAGCAGCGCGCCGCCTTTGACGGGAACGTTTTCGCGCCCGGTGACATCAATGCGATACAGCGTGTGCGTGGCCAGCCAGAGCAGCAGGCGCAACATGGAATCCGGCAGGAGGTAGATGACGTATGCCGTGGCCGCGATGGTCGCAATCGATACAGTGCGGAAGATTCCTCCAGGGCTGAGATGCAGCCAGCGCGTCATCATGAAATATGCGGCCGACGCCAGAAACACGCCAATAAAGGACAGCAGGTTGGCAGCGGCTATCACTGCGCCGCGTTGGTTGTCCGGCGGGCGATGCTGGATCAGGGCGTTGATGGGAACAGCGAAGAAGCCGCTGGCAAATCCCACAGCCGCCAGAAGACCCAGAACGGCTGCAAACGACAATCCATGGAATGACAACGCAGCGGCCAGCACAGTAATGCCAATGGAGCCGAGCGGAATCAGGCCATACTCAATCTTGTTTCCGGAAAGATATCCTGCAGCCACGCTGCCCACACCGATTCCAATGGCGGCCGCGGCCTGGAGAATTCCATTGTCAACGCTGGCGACCTTCAAAACGTCATGGGCATAGAAGACGATGTTGAATTGCAGCAGCGCGCCGAGGAACCAGAAATAAGTATTGCCAAGGACTGCCAGGCGCAGCACGCGGTCGGGATAGAACTCGCGGCAGTTGGAGTAGAGGTCGCCAAGGAAGTTCGGGCGAAATTTCTTTGCCGGATCGGCAGCAGGCAATCGCGGAATCGCCAGGGCAGCGCCGAGTCCCACCACGGATAAGCCCAGCAACACAAAGCCGGAATACTGGTCGCGACCGGAGAAAACCTGAGCCATGGCCGCAGCCGCCACGCCTGCGGTAATCAGCGCGACGAAGGTGGTCATTTCCAGAATGCCGTTGCCCCAGGAGAGCTTTTCCTGCGGAAGCAGTTCTGGAAGAAGTCCGTACTTGGTGGGTCCGAAGAGCGCAGCCTGAGTGCTGGCCAGGAAAATGGCCGCCATCCCAATATTCAGGTTGTGGCGCGCCAGGCCAACCGTGGCAAACCCGATCACCGCCATCTCCAGCAGCTTGGTGCCGATGGCAATGCTCCGTTTGCTGTAGCGGTCAGCAAAGTAACCGCCGGCCATGGAAAACAGGATGAAAGGGAGGGAGAAAAGCGCGCCCACCACCAGCACCATCTTGTCTCGCTGCGCATCGGTGAGGCCCATGCCAAGAACAAGGAAGATGATGAGATTCTTGAGGCCGTTCTCGTTAAAAGCGCCTTGAAACTGGGTGGCAATCAGGCTCCAATAGCCGCGCTGCCAACGGGCTTGTGCCTGTGGTTGAGGATTGGTTTCTGACATAGGTTTGGTGCTGACGAGTGTACCCCGGAACGCGGTTTATAGATGATGCAGCAGGGGTTGGCAATCGGGTGACCAACGTAATAGGGCATTTCCTGCCAAAGCCAAAACCTTGAAACGCAGAGGAATCGATGGCAACAGAGGAATGAATGTCAGGATTCGCCTGCGCACTACCTGCTTCAACGCGCGGCGAGTTCGCCTCTTCTAAATAATGACGACTGCTGATGTGATGGGTTTCTTCGGAACGCTCGCGGATTCGAGCCGAACTCGGCCTGAAATGCGTGGTTGAAGTTGGAAATGTCTCCAAAGCCGGAATCGAGCGCAATCTCCAGCACCTGCGCGGGTTCCAGTGCCAGACGTGTGGCGGCGCGACGCAGACGCAGCCGGCGAAGATAACGATGCGGCGTGAGTCCGGTGAGCTGCTGGAAGACGCGAAGGAAATGGTAGCGGCTAAGCCGGGCTTCGCGAGCAAGAGAGCCGAGTTCGTGGTCCAACTCCGGACGGTCTTCCATCATCCGAACAATCCGCGTGATCCTTGCTTCTGCAGCCAGCGAACTGTCAGGTTTTGAAGCGCGATCATTGCCGCTCTCCAGTGCCCGCAATGCCAGTTCCAGGCTGATCTCCTCCCAAGTGTGTGTATCCGCTGCACCCGCGAGACTGGCAGCCGCGCGAGCCACCAAGTCCGAGAGTTCTTTCACCGGAGCAACGCGCAGAGAAGAAAAATAACGTCTCCCGGTCGGTGAACCAGATTCTTCGGCCAGCGTTTCAAAATATTCAGGATCAAAGGCGAACGCGATGCAGTGGTCGCCAGGTGCATGTTCGTGTCCGCACTCAAAATATTGACCGGGATTCCCGAGAAGGAGTGAGCCG
This sequence comes from Candidatus Angelobacter sp., assembly GCA_035763445.1. Classification (GTDB taxonomy): domain Bacteria; phylum Acidobacteriota; class Terriglobia; order Terriglobales; family Acidobacteriaceae; genus Angelobacter. The sequence goes on along the minus strand of DASUBD010000316.1, from coordinate 3,359 downwards.
GGCGTCATCAACTCGCGGCCCGCGCTGGATCGATATTGAAAGGTGCCCTCCAGAACCATGCCGATGGAGACTCCCGAATGCTGCTCCTCAAAAGAGTGATCGCCTGGTCCGGCAGTGCAGATCACGTCTGAAACACTCCAGCCTTTACCCCGCGCCAGCAGCCGCGCAGGAGGATGCTTCAGCTCTTGAGGACTGGGGCGGACTGCTGGAGCAGCTGCGAATTTGACCGCAATTTTCGCCAAGAACTTTTCCTATCCAAACAATACAACATCAGAAGAGGCGCGGAAAGCCGGGCTTGTAAACCGTGCGCTGGCCGCGTCGGTGCAAATACGCGATTGGAGGATTCAACATGGCAACAAAAATCGCTCAGCAGGAAACAGTCTCAGCCAAGTTGATTGGCCGTTGGGAACAGGTATGCCAGAAGCTTGCAGGATTGGCGGAAGAAATTCCCGCCAACAAGTTCGATTACAAACCGGCCGAGGATGTGCGCACGGTGGCTGAGATTCTGAGGCACGCGGCTTTCTGGAATCTTTATGTAGCGGATGCCGTGCACGGAAAGAAAGGCAACGACACTGATAACGAACTATCCGCGGAACAGTTTGCTACCAAGAAACAGATCATTGACGCATTAACGAGCAGTGCGTCAGAGGTGGCAAAGGCCTTGCGCGCAGCAGCGCCTCTCGAGTTGAGGCCGGAGACAGTGGAAACGCTGGTGGCCTTCATTGAGCATAACTGCGAGCACTACGGCCAGCTTGCCGTTTATGCCCGGATGAACAAGATTGTGCCGCCGGCATCGCGGGGATAAAACCGTGATCTGAGCTGTAAGGCAACCGGATATCTCAGGGGTGGAATGATGATAACAACACACACACTGACTGATAGTTTTCTCACGCTCCTGGCGGCTGCCGGACGATCACCGGAAATCGAAGCGGCCATGGACGTTTATGGCTGGCTCGTCGGAAGCTGGCAACTCGACGTGCTGCATTACAAGGGTGAAGACGTTTCTTCACAGAATGTCCAAGGTGAAGCGCACTTTGCCTGGGTCCTGGAAGGCCGGGCCATCCAGGACGTGTGGATCATGCCGCGCGTGCGCGATCGCAAGCCGGATTCAGATCGTGTGAATAATATGTACGGAACCACGCTGCGCATATGGGACCCGGCGCTGCGAGCATGGCGGATTCGATGGTTCAATCTGGTGAGCGGCCATGAAGAGCGCCAGACCGGCCGGCGAGTCGGCGGTGAGATCGTCCAAGTTGGAGCGCGTCCGGACGGGACCGCTACACGCTGGCGCTTCACGGAAATTACCAATGACTCTTTTCGCTGGCTAGGCGAAGCGCTGGAAGCAGACGGAAAGAGCTGGAAACTGGAAGGCGAGTTCCGCGCTCACCGCATGCACTCATGAGCCTGCTTGCCGGAGACGTCGCGTTCGCGTGGCGTCTCCGCGCTGGCGTTGGTTTGTTCCACGCTGGCGCACGGCCACTCGACGCTTGTGTGATCTGTGTGCTCGGGCACTATGGACACGAATCCGGGCTATGCCTGCTCCTGCCGCAACTCCCAGTTGAAGTCGTAGAAGACGCGGAACTGATTGCCGTCCAGATCGGTGACCCTGAACTCGCGCAGATTCCACGGTTTGTCTTCGGGCTCAGCAAGCACCTTTGCTCCAGCCGCCCGCCAGCGATGGTACAGTTTATCCACTTCCTGCTTGCTGTCCAGATTGAGCCAGACCATCACTGCCGCGCCGTTGCCGTAATGCTGGTGGAACGCCGGATTCGTCAGGAACATGCGGCATTCGCCCTGCGAGATGCCCGCGATGCTGTCGTGCTCGCTACGCCAATCCAAATGAAACCCGAGCGCATTCACGTAGTACTCGGCGGCTTTCTCCACGTTGCTGACCGGAATCTCCAGAATGGCCATGGGAAATTTCGTAAGCATGCCGACGAGTTTACGCTGATTCGCCGTTACGCGCCTTACCGGTGTGCGGCTTTGGCTGCAGAAGATTCGCCTGAGCCTGGTAGTCCAACCCGCAGTTGGGTGTTTTCGTCCAATAGCAACAAGGGGAGACTGCAGGAAGCGCAGCAACGGAAGGCGCGCCCATGCCATCTCCATGGAAGGAGTCCAACCATGCGGTCTGACATCATGCCCGGAGCCGTCTTTCCCAATTACCAGTTGCCCGATCACACAGACACTCCGCGCCGGCTGAGCGAACTGCAGGGCGATGACCCGCTGATCCTCACGCTGGCGCGCGGGCATTATTGTCCGAAGGAGCACCAGCAGCATAAGGAACTGGCCGCGTTTTATCCGCAGATTGCCGTGGCGTACACGAAGATTGTGACGATCTCAACGGATGACCATCACACGCTGCAGGAGTTCCGCGCGTCGGTGGGCGCGCAGTGGCCATTCCTATCTGATCCTGAGCGAAAGGTACAGAAGGACCTCGACATCCAGGAATACACTGACCCGGAACACAACCCCATGATCCCGTACACGCTGGTGCTCAAGCCGGGACTCGTGGTGCACAGCATCTACAACGGCTACTGGTTCTGGGGACGCCCATCCATCGCCGACCTGTGGCGCGACCTCCGCGAGGTGACGCGCCAGATCCGCCCTGACTGGGACCTGAGCGCTCCCGGATTGCGTAAAGCCTGGGACGCGGGCGACTTTTCCCACTTCCATGGCTGGGACAAAAAGGCCGCCAGAGAGACGGTTGGGAAGAAGTAAGAGCTGTTGAGAGGAGGAGGGCAGGAATGAGTTTGCCAAACATTAATAATGTTGCCCCAGAAACGGTTGATGTTGATTCACAGAAATCGCAGGAGCCTTCCGCCCAGCCGTTTGCCCAACTCGCTTTTCAATTTGAAGACAAGCTGCAAAAGACGGTTGATAAAGCCTTGTATGCGGGCGGAAGTCCGGCGGCGCAACGGCTACGCAACTTCCTGAACGGCACATGGCTGGGCGAGCCGCTGCACGTGGTGCTCACGGATGTGCCGGTGGGCGCATGGACGGCCGCAATGGTCTTTGACGCTTTAAGCCTCAGCCGTTCCGGCCGTGAGTTCGCGCGGGCGGCCGACGCGTCGCTTGCAATAGGACTGGCCGGCGCCGCATGCGCTGCCGCCACTGGCGTGACGGACTGGTCAGATGTTGATCCTCCTGCGCGCCGCAGGGGATTGATCCATGGACTGCTGAATCTGAGCGCCACCGCGCTGTTTGCCACCTCTCTCATTCAGCGCAAGCGCGGGCACAGCTTAAGTCACACCCAGAGCGGGAGCCAGAATAAACACTCGCGCGCTGCAGGCCGTTTGAGCGCTACTCTCGGTTACGCGGTGATGGCATACGCCGCCCACCTGGGCGGAAAGCTGGTTTAT
>DASUBD010000315.1:0-7968 GCA_035763445.1 Candidatus Angelobacter sp. | reverse complement strand
CAAAACGGGGAAAATCGGACAAAATGATCGTGAATTTGCGCCCAAATGCGCCCAAACCGGAAAGGGCAATGTCTGTAACTTGTTGAAAAGATGGTGGACCTGGTCGGGATCGAACCGACGACCTCTTCCATGCCATGGAAGCGCGCTCCCAACTGCGCCACAGGCCCACAAGGGGATTGACAGGTCTATTCTCTCCGACTGGTCAGAAATCGTCAAACGAAAGAAGCCTCGGACCGTCCATTAGAAGGAGTTTCCTCCCGAAATGAAACAATTTGGGTGGGCCATGCGTATCCTGAAGAGAAAGACGGTAAACTGAAACTACTTTTTAGGGACATGAAGCCCGTTTCAGATAAAAGCGTTGCGGCCTTAAGTAAGCTCTTGCCCTGATACTCAATTCGGCATCGTGGCGAGGATTTGGAGAGGTTCAGGCCAGCGAGACACTCCCTGGTACTGGAAATATCTGTAAATTGCATGGCAGCTAGAAAAGGTAATGTCGGAGTTTCAATCAAAGAGCCGGCGTTGATTGCGCTGGAAACCCTGCGCACGCATAAATTGCGGTCGTTTCTTACATTGCTGGGCGTGATTCTGTCTGTTTCCACGCTCATCGTGGTGGTTTCCATGATCAACGGGACCAACCGTTACATTTCACAGAAAGTGGCGAATTTTGGCGCCAACGTTTTTCAGGTGAGCCGGTTCCCACTGATCACCAGCTTTGACGAATTCCTGCGCCTGCAGAAACGAAATAAGATCATTGTCTGGGACGACTACCTTTTTCTGCATGACAACATGCGGCTGGCCAAGGCAGTTGCGGCGTCGATTGATGGGCATCTGGCCAAGCTGAAATATAAAGGCGATACGCTGGAAGACGTGGCGCTGAATGGCGTGACCGCCAACATGGCCGAGATGGACACGAAAGAGCCGGAACTGGGACGCTACATTGTTGACGCGGACAATAACCACCGATCAAACGTGGTGATGATAGGCGCGGACGTGACTAAACGCTTCTTCAAGAGTGAAGACCCGATCGGCAAAACGCTCTACATCGATGGCGAGTCGTTTGAAGTTGTGGGTACGGGAAAAGAGCTGGGCACCACCTTTGGGCAGTCTCAGGACAATTACGTAGTGATGCCGATTGAAACCTACCAGAAAATTTACGGCTCAAAAGACAGCATCGACGTCAACGTGCAAGCGCTGGGCCCCGGCGTGATGGATATGGCCAAAGACGAAGCACGCATGCTAATGCGTGCGCGACATCACCTGGCGCCGAAGGAAGAAGATAATTTCGGGATCATTGAGGCTTCGGCCATCATGGATCTGTGGAAGCAGCTCACGGGCACCCTGGCGACGAGTTCCATCGGCATTGTTTCAGTCTTCATGGTGATTGGCGGCATCGTGATCATGAACATCATGCTGGCCAGCGTGACCGAGCGCACGCGCGAAATTGGCGTAAGAAAATCAGTGGGCGCCACTCGCAGCGACATCCTGATGCAATTTGTGGTGGAGTCCTCCGTTATGTCGACTATTGGTGGAGTGCTTGGGATTCTGCTGGCGGCTGGTGTTGCTCTGCTGGTCAGGGTGATCACACCGGTGCCGACGAGTGTTCCGACGGGCTGGGTGATAGTGGCGGTGGTAATCGCCGCCGGCGTTGGCCTTGTGTTTGGAGTTTATCCTGCGTATAAGGCATCCAAGCTTGATCCAATCGAGGCGCTGAGGTTTGAGGCATGAGAAGGGACCACACCACCCTGCTGAAAGAAGACGTGAGGATGGCCCTCGAGACCATCAGGACGCATAAGGTGCGTTCATTCCTTACAGTGCTTGGAGTGGTGATTGGAGTGACCGTCGCGATCACGGTGTCCTCATTCCTGCTGGGGTTTGAAGACAGCGTGCAGGCGTCGTTTAACGAGTTTGGGGTCAACAATCTTTTTGTGTTCAAGTTTCAGCAGGGCTTCCGGGGCAGGCTCACTCCGGAAGAGCGTTCGCGCAAACCTCTCACTTATGACGACGGGATGGCGATACGTGACGATCTGCCGGCTATCAAAGAGGTAAGCATCAGTGTTTTGCCGCGCATAACCGGAAAACCGCAACCGATCCGGCAGGCGCGCTACAAAGGAAAAGAGCTCAGCAATATTCGCTTCCGCGGGCAGACAGCCAGTTACGTTGAGGTGCAGAGCGCACAAATGAAAGAAGGCCGGTTTTTTACCGACCTTGAAGACCAGCATCGCGCCGAAGTTGTTGTGATTGGCTACGATGTGGCCAATACGCTTTTCCCCAAAGAGGATCCTATCGGCAAGCCGCTGCAGGTGGATGGCTCAGTGTACGAGGTGGTGGGGGTGCTGGACAAGAAAAAGAACGCGTTTATCGGCGCATCCGATAATGAAGTTTTCATTCCCTACCATACTTATACGAAGCATTATCCCAACGACGACGAAAATTTCATCAACGCCATGGCCTACCCGGGATTGAAAGATGTAGCGGAAGATGAAATCCGCAGCCTGCTGCGCACGCGGCGACGCGTGCCTCCGGACAAGCCAGATAACTTCGGCATCAGCAGCGCCGAGCAGGTGGGAGACCAGTTCAGATCCATCATGTCAGGCATTGTGGAACTGGTGGTTGCGGTGGTCTCCATTGGACTGCTGGTTGGCGGCGTGGGCGTGATGAATATCATGCTGATGGGCGTGACCGAGCGGACCCGCGAGATTGGCGTGCGCAAGGCAATTGGCGCGCGCAAGCTGGATATCACACTGCAATTCCTCACCGAAGCGGTAACGCTCACCGGCGTGGGCGGGCTGATTGGAGTTGTTCTGTCGCTTGCTTTGAGTTTCGTTTTGCGCGCCCTCCATGTACCGTCACTGGTTCCGATCTGGGCGATCCTGCTGGGGCTTGCAGTTGCCAGCAGCGTGGGGCTGTTCTTTGGTATTTATCCGGCGGTGAAGGCAGCGCGGCTGGATCCGGTGATCGCGCTGAGGTACGAATAGCAGCAATCAGCCATTAGCGCTTAGCCGTTCGCTTTTTTCGAAGTCTGATCGGAATCCATTTCCTCATCCCGCACATAACCATAGGGGCAGTGCCGACAGCCGGATTGGCAGCAATAGCCGCGGCGCATCAGGAACTTGGCGGTGAAGACCCAATTTCCGTTTTCCAGGTAGTAGTCCTCGCCTTCCACCAGTTCGCCGGGACTCATGATCGGCTCGCAAAGGTGAGCGGCTGAAGCTCGGGATTTTCAACCAGGACGCCATCTTTGAAGCTGACATTCTTGCCGGAAATGGCGGGAACGCGTTCTCCGGGCACAATGATGCCGGCGAGGTTGAGCGGATCTGCAGCGGAGATGGTGATGGTTTCACCGCTGGGCTGGATGCTCTTCATGGCACGCAACGATTCAACGGCGATGGGCAAAGCGAACTGCTCGCCGATAAAGCCGTTAATGAAGCGGCCACCGCGGATTTCACCACGGTCTTCAAGCCGACGGAAGGTAATGAGCATGTCACGCCAGCGAGGCAGAATGCTTTCCCGCGCCAGAAGCTCACGGAAGACAACGCCGTAGCGTTCAAGAAGCATGCGGCAGACGGACTCAAGGGCGCGCTGCGGATCTTCACCCTGCAAGGGGGAGAGCAGTGACCATCGGCCGGCGCTGTGCCTGGGTCGGTTGGTTTTGCCTGAGCCGTGGCCGGAGCGGCGCTTGGGATCAATCAGTGCGCGCAGGTTGTCAAAGCCATCAGCGGTCACAAGGCCTGCAGCGACCAGTTCCCATAGTCCGGTTTCGACTTCTGCTTTCAATTTTCCCGTACCGCGAACGATATCGACGAAGAAGGAAGCTCCGCGCGAGCGTAGAAATTCCATGACCTCTCGGGCACCAGGACTCAGGCCTTTAATTTCATGTTTAGCCTGCTCATGAGCAGAGTGGACGCTGGGCAGCGCCATCCATTCAGCTTCTTCGCGCACGAAGAAAGTAATAGGTGCAACACTAGTGGGAACCACACGCCGAGTTCCGCCCGAAGAGTCCTCCAACATGGCTGGATGCGGAGAAAGCCTGCCCCATCCGACGGCTCCGGTGAGGCAGAGTTGATCCAGAAGAGCAGGTTCGTAGTTGCTGACGCGGCGGGCGAGCACCTGCCGCTCCCAGGCGCTGGCGGGAATTTCAAAGCCTTGAAGCTGTTTGAGCACGTGAAGGACACCACGCTCATCCCGCAATTGCGAGCCGGGCGCAATGTGCTGCCATCGCAGCAGCCAGCGCATGAAGGTCGCGGCGGTGACAGGCTCGATCTGTTTGCGCAGTGAGCCCAGCGTGAGTCGATGGATTCGGGCAAGCAGGCGACGTTCGCACCATTCCAGGCCTTCGAGAGTCGCGCCGTTGGTTGGAGTGGCAGGCTCCCCGAGTGGCTTGGAGGTGAAATGTCCACGCAGGATGAGTCCGGTGGATTCGATCCGCAGCAGTGTTTTTTCGATGTCGCTAAGAGGAAGCCGGAGAAAACTGGCAAGTCCAGCCGCCGTCGTAGGACCGGTGTGCGCAAGCCATCCGGTGAGCATGGCTTTGAGCGCGTCATCACGCGACGGCGTCTCGCCTGCTACTTCAGGAAGCTGTTCTTCAAACGTGGCAGCTGGATAGAGCAGATGGAAGGCAGCCGCTTTTTCGGCGGAGAGCCAGAACCACACATCCTGAACATTGGCCCGGGTTGCGCGCCGCGAAAGTTGAAGCCGCTCAAAACAGGGAAGCCAGACTTCTGCAGAAGGACGGCCATCCGGAGCGCGAAAATCTTCCGGCAGCGCGATCAGGGAGTGCAGTGCATCGGCAAGTTCATCAGCATCGCGGACATCGGGCCACGCGTCTGCCGAGACCTCAGTGATAGCTGCTGGATCCAGGCCGCCAACTTCTTTGAGCACGGCTTCAGGGAGCGTGCGGCGCATCTCCACAGCGCGCGCACGACGCTCTTCCAGTGGCGCGTCGTCCAGGTAAGCGTATGGATTGCTGTTAAGAATTTCATGCGAAAAGACGGACGGTACCGGAGTATCCACGGCGATGCACTTGATCTCGCCTGACTGAATGCGACGAAGGAGATGCTTGAGGCCTTCCAGATCGAGCGCTTCATGGAAGATGTCCTTCATCACCTCGCGAATGAGCGGATGGTCTGGGACCTGAATGGGACCATCGACATTTTCCTGACACGCGGCAGCATCAGGGAAAACAGAGGCCAGCAGGTCTGCCGAGCGAGTGCGCTGTACCTGAAGCGGAATCTTCTTGCCATTCCAGTAACGGAGCAGAGCCAGAGAGCGGTTGGCATCCCAGCGCCAGCGGGTCTCCAGCAAGGGTGAGAGCAGCGCAGCCTGCTGGAGCACTTCTTTGACCGTATTTTCGTGCAGGAAATTGAAGACATCGGCCAGAGGGAAGCTGTGCTGTTCTGCGAGAGCGATGTTGACGCCATTATCGGTGGCGGCGGCCTGCAATTCAAAGTTGAATGACACGCAGAAGCGCTTGCGCAGAGAAAGTCCCCAGGCCTTGTTAATGCGGGCGCCGAAGGGAGCATGAACCACCAGCTGCATGCCGCCACCTTCATCGAAGAAGCGCTCGGCAATGATGGTGTCCTGGGTAGGAACCGCGCCCAGAACGGTGCGGCCGGTGACGATGTACTCGATGGCCTGCTCTGCGCCGGAATCATCCAGCCCACACTCGTTTTTGAGCCAGTTGACCGTCGCAAGCACTTCTTCCGACTTCTGGTTGACGAAGCCGGGAGCCGTGTGCGGCGTCATGTCACTGATTTTCTGCCGCAGATCGCCGATCTGATGGGAAAGCTCCATGGTACGGCCAGGGGCTTCGCCCAGCCAGAAGGGAATGGAAGGCGGCGCGCCGTGCGCGTCTTCCACCAGGATACGTCCTGCATTTTCAATGCGGCGGATGCGCCAGCTCATGTTGCCAAGCAGAACGATGTCACCCTTCAGGCTCTCAACGGCAAAATCCTCATGCAGAGTTCCAACCATGGTGCCATCGGGTTCGGCGACTACGGTGTAGAGATTCGTCTCCGGGATGGCGCCGCCATTCATTATGGCGATCATGCGCGAGCCGCGACGGGCTTTGAGACGCTTGTTCACGCGGTCGCGATACAAATATGCGCCGTAGCGGCCACGCTGGGCGGCAATGCCATCGCTCAGCATGGCAAGAAGGTCGTCATAATCGCTGCGTTTCAACTCGCGATACGGATAGGCTCGACTTAACAGGTTGAACAGCTCATCTTCATCCCATTCGTCGGTGGAGCAGGTGGCGACAATTTGCTGGGCCAGCACATCAAGCGGAGCATCGGGAATCATGAGGCGGTCAAGATCGCCATGATGAATAGCACGAACCAGGGCGGCGCATTCGATCAACTCATCCCGCGTGGTAGGGAAGAAGCGACCCTTTGGAACGGCGCCACGCCAGTGTCCAGCACGGCCGAAACGTTGCAAGGCGACAGCAATGGATCGTGGCGAGCCAATGTGAATGGCAAGGTCCACATGGCCGACGTCGATTCCGAGTTCAAGCGATGCGGTGGCGACCAGGACTTTGACTTCGCCATTTTTGAGTTTGTTTTCCGCTTCCAAGCGAAGCTTGCGGGCAAGGCTTCCGTGGTGAGCGGCGACGCCATCTTCACCCAGACGGTCAGCCAGGTTGAAGGCAACGCGTTCAGCCAGTCTGCGAGTGTTAACGAAGACCAGCGTGGAGCGATGTTCCTGCACGAGCTGCGCGATGCGATCGTAAGACTCATCCCAGAGTTCATTGCTGGCAACAGGACCAAGTTCCTGTCCGGGGACTTCAATGGCGAGATCGAGCGTGCGCTTATGTCCGATATTGACCACGACCGGGTCGGGCTGGATTCCAGTGAGGAAGTGGGCGACCGTTTCAATGGGCTTCTGGGTGGCAGAGAGGCCAATTCGAACAGCGGGCGTTCCGGTAAGCGCGTCGAGTCGCTCCAAAGACAGCATGAGATGAGCGCCGCGCTTGTCATCGGCAACCGCGTGGATTTCATCTACGATTACGGTTTTTACGTCGCGCAGGATTTCACGGCTTCGCTGAGCTGTGAGGAGAATGTAGAGTGATTCCGGCGTGGTGACCAGGATGTGCGGAGGCCGCCGCAACATAGCCTGACGTTCATGCGCCAGCGTGTCACCGGTGCGGACGGCGACGCGAATCTGAGGCATGAGCAGGCCTTTTTGTCCCGCTAGCGCGGTGATCTCTGCGAGAGGGCCCTCCAGGTTTTTCTGGATGTCATTTCCCAAGGCCTTTAACGGCGAGACATAAAGAATTTCCGTCCGGTCAACCAGATCGCCTGCAAGGGCAGTACGGACCAGAGAATCAATACAGGCAAGAAAGGCAGCCAGGGTCTTGCCGGATCCAGTGGGCGCTGAAATGAGCGTGGTGCGTCCAGCCAGAATGGTGGGCCAACCCTGTTCCTGCGGCTCTGTGGGAGTGCCGAACTTATTGACAAACCACTCCTGAACCACTGGATGAGCCCAGGCAAGGCTTTGGGGGATTTGCGGCATCTATGCATTATAGCCGGTTTTCGTAAACAATTCGCCCAGTGAAATTTCTACCAGGCAGATTGAGGTACTCTGGAAGAAAATTCTAAGAAGGCCCTAATTTGAGCGACAGCTGGTACCATTCACAGTTTCATTTTGGCACGATGCTGGAAGACAATATAGTGCGTCTTATCAGTGACATACACCTGATTCCTTACCCTTGGGGGCACCTTAGAACCATCGTAACCCGATGGTTGGTGTTTCAGGTGCATCTTACATTGGCTGCCACTAGGGTCTTCAGTCGGACCAAAAACTTCCGGGCGTCTAAATGGGTCCAATATGCACTTAAGGACGAAAAATGAGAGACCTTTCGAATCAGGTAGACCGCTTGACTGGAGAGCTCCGCGCCCTGAGATTGCAATTGCAGTGGAGCACCTTTAGACATTCCAGTCACAAGGACCAGGACGACATTCTGAATAGCCTTTT